>JACQRQ010000112.1 GCA_016206405.1 Elusimicrobiota bacterium
CCCACGGCAGCTTGAAGCTGCGCGCCACCGATTTCACGAACGCCTCGCTCCACGGCGTGACGGACTGCTTGAAATCGGAGAGTTCTTGCATCGACGACGCCCAGGTCCGAACCCGGCCCTTTTTGGCTGAAATCCCAGCCGGCACGGTCATGACGGACGTCTCCGTCGGCGCGGTCGTGGTCCAGCCCAAAGATTTGGCCCCGGAGACTTCTCCGCCGGCCGAAAAGGGCGTCGTCGCTCCCAACCTGGCCCAAGGAGACGGCCTAGTCGCGTCCCGCCCGGCCCCCGTCGCCATGCTGGAGTTGGACGTGGCCGTCCGGCCGTTCGCGGCCGATCCTGGGCTTTACCAGGCGACTTGGAAATCGCTGCGAGTGCGCGCGGCGTCGGGGAGCAATCTGCCGTTTGAATTCATCCATGAGATGGCCCTTTACGCGGATGAACAGGGGCCCGGCAGTTTCACCGGCGAGACGACCTTGGGCGCGGCGTCGGGAGACAGGCGCATCGCTCTGGCCAGATATGACCTTGAAAATAATTGGTGGACTTTCGACGATCTCGACAAGCTGCCGCCGACCGATACCAAGCTCGATCGAGAAATTAAGAGATACTTTTTGACCGTCCGGATTTCCTCCGCCCAACTGCCGACCTCCTTGGTCAATCCCAAGATCGGCTTTGAAATCACAAGCCCATTCGACTTCCAGCTCGCCACCGGCAGCCTGGTGGAGGTGTCCCAGTCCGGCTTCCCGGTGAGGTCGGCTCTTTCTCCAGTCATCACCCAGCCGGCGCAGATTCACGTCGTTCCGGAAAACATCGCCGCGTGGTGGACTCCGGAGGGCCAGTCCCCCGGAATTTATCCGACGGTGCTCCAGGGCACGGGCCGCGTCGGCATGGTCAAGCTGCGCATGTGGACGGACGTCTTCACCGGCATCTTGCGCTCCATCGACTTGACCGACACCGGCACCGGGCCGGATTCAGACGTCAAATCCATCCGGCTCTATCTGGACCAAGACAGCTTCAACAATCCCTTAAACGGCAACGGGAATTTCGAGTCTGGAATCGACCGCCAGGTCACGGATATTTTCACCCCGCCGGTTTTCTCGACGGCCAGCCAAGGCTCGGCCAGCCTGATCCTCAAGGATCCCTTCACAAACGGCATCGTGGATACGAGCACGCGCACCTTCTACATCGTCTATGAATACGCGCCGACGGCCATCGCCAACGCCACGCACCGCATCTCGCTCAACGTCAACAAATTCGCCACCTACTCGGGCGATATCGTGCCCTTCGACGCCTTCAACTCCACGGAGGTCCTCACCCAGGCCACCGCCAACCGCGTGCAGCTCACGGCCGTCAACGACGGCGGCTCGCAGGGTCTGTTCAAGATTTCGCCCTCCGTGACTCAAAATGACAAGACCCGCGTGGCGATGAAGCTGAGTCTGTTGACTCTCTCCGGCTCGGCCATCTGGCAGGGCTTGAGGATTCATAGCTGGTTTTTAGACGCCAACACCGAAAAGCGGCACACCGTCAACGACGTCAGCGACGTCCGCCTATGGACCGACCGCAACGGCGACGGTCTCTTTGATGAAACGATCGACGCGCCTCCGGTGGCCTCGGTCAACAACAAGCGGCCTTTCCCGCAATCGAAACTCACCGCCGCGATCGACGCCAGCACGACGGTCATCCGCGTGGCGGACCTCCCGGGGCTTTATCCGCAGGAGGAGGATATGTTCCCGAAGGCCCCGATCCGGCTGGTCTTAAACGATGGGCAGATCACCGAGAGCCGCAAGGAAGTGGTGGTCTGCGGCGGCCTTGAGCAAAACCAAAATTACTTCACCGGCTGTCAGCGGGGCCGCGAAGGAACTGCGGCCCAGGCCTACAGCTCCGGCGCCGTGGTTTCGGCTGAGCTTCGCCTCCGGCTCGTCGGCTTGGGAGGAGGGTATCAGCTTGACACCAGCGCCAAGGTTTTCTTCATCACCTTTGATATCGCCTCGCTGGCCAACGTGGACAACAACGCCCGTCTTGGGGTCTACATCAGCTCCGCCGCGGATTTCGCCATCGAGTCTCCCAAGACCATGGACTCCGCCAATATCGGCACTCCGGACAAGGGCGGCCGCACGGTGTCTTTTGAAATGACCAACGTCAAGGAGTACGCCGACAACGTCATCGTGGAGGCCGCCGACAGCGACCCAAGCTCCTTCCTTCGGCAGAGCGCGAGCTCTATGACCTTGGCCAATTTCACCATCCGGACCGACGTCGCCGAGGCCGTGTGGAGGTGGGTGGACGTGCGCGCGGCGGGAACGGCGCTCACCGAAGGCGGCGCCGGAAACCTTCCCAATCAAATTCCGAAGGTGTCGTTGTGGTTCGACGCGGACAACAACGGCATCCTGGACGATCTGGCGAAAACAGATCCCCTCACCAAAATCGGCGCCAATAACCTGCTCAAGGACATTCTGGTCGGAACCGGCACATTTGGAAACAGCGGCGAAGGCGGCCTGGCGCATGTGACTTTGTTTGAGCCGCAAAAGCTCATCACCCGCGACGCTGCCACCCGGGTTTCCCCCAATGTTTCGCAAAGGTACTTCATCACTTTGGACGTCGCTCCCTTGGCCGTGCCCAACCGGACCATCGGCGTTGAGCTTGACCAAGCTTCCTTCAAACAAGGCAGCCTGCCTCCCAACGTGGACGATCCCGTGGCCAACTCCCTGTCCACCCCCAACAAGCTGGCTTCAACTTCTTTAACGCCTAAGTTCGGCTCAGCGCTCAGAACCATCATCCCGGCGCCCCAACAGGTCATAGTTCAGGCCGAGCCGGTCTTCTCTTACAAGGATGCAATCGGGAATTTCCAGCGGATCATTCTCACCACGGACACGCGCCGCGATGACTCCTCCCTTCTGGTCAATTCGGTGCTGGGGCTTCCGAGCACCGGCTATGCCGTTTTGGACAATGAAATCGTTTATTATGACGGCCTCAGCCTCACCAATATCGCGCTTCTCAATGTGGCGCGGGGACAACTTTCGACGCTCCCCGACGTCCATGCCGCCGGCACGGTGCTGGGGTCCCAGGTGTTTCAAGGAGACAGGGGCATCGCGGTTTTCAAGCTCACCGCCTGGGTGGCCAACAACGGCTTCGACGTCCAGTGGAGCACCCTGTCCATTTCCCGAAGAACTTTGCCCGGAATCCGGGGTTATGATGCCGACGCGCTTTCCGTGCAGCTTTGGAAAGACAACGGGGAGGGGACTTTTAACCGCAATCTTCAGGGCGTCAACGCGGCCGACACGCTTTTGGGCAGCGCGCAGTTCGGCGGCTCCGAGGGACCCGGGGCGGCTTCCATCCCCATCAAAGATCCCACCAATCCGGCGGGCTACACGTTGATCCGCTCCACCCCGGCCGTCTTTTTCGTGGTCCTCAACGTCTCGCCGTCCTCGAACTTCTCCCACCCGCAACTGCCGGAGCCCAATGACGTTCTGGCGCTTAAATTCTTCGCGGGGACGGATTTTGGCGTGGGCCCCAAAATCGCCAGCCACACCGTCGTTCTCAACGGATCGAGCGGCCCCAACGACGTCGAGCATCCGGGATTCGTCGTCCGGCCGACGATCAACCGTTTGAGGGTCCAGTTCAAGGACGTCGCTCCCACACAGATCAAGCAGGACAGCAAAAACGTCGGCATTCTGCGCGTACAGGTGGAAACCGATCAAAATTCGGTGGCCTGGGAGGAGTTGACCGTGGAGCGCACCGGAACGGGCTTCGACAGCGAAATTGATCTGGTCAAGCTTTTCGCCGACGCCAACAACAATCAGAATTTCGACGACGACGTCCAGGCCTCCCTCGGCGTGTATCCCAATTTGCGTTCCGAAGGGACGGAAATCTTCAGCGGCGGCAAGGTCACTTTGCGCTTAAATCCTCCGGTGTTGGCGACTCCGGACCCGCAATATTTCTTCATCACCTACGACATCTCCCAATTCGCCCAGGTGGGAGCAACGCATGGGCTTAAATTTTCCGACACGAATCAATTCAAGGTGAAAGTCCCCGGCGAGGTGCAGTTTGTCGTGAGCAACGCCACCACCAGCGCCTACTCCACCAAGCGCGTGGAGGTGCTGGAGGCCTCCAGCACGGTTAAGGTCGGTTTTAAGGATTTGGCGCTATTGTACATTGATGAGGGGGGGGTGGAACAGGCGAGAAAAGACGTGCCTGTCCTCATGTTCAATTTAAAGACCGATTCCGCCACCGCCGTCTGGACCGACCTTCAGGTGCGTCGCGCCGGCGGCTCTCAAGACACGACCCGGCCCTTCGGCCGAAACACCGACGTCCGATTTATCCGCGTCTACAAGGACATCAACTCCAACGACAGGTTTGACGTTGACGACGCCAATCTCTCTCAAGTCGGAACACAACTGGCGGGAAGCCTCGGCGTCCTCCAGCCGCCTTTCAACCTTTTAGTCAATTCGACGAATACCTTTCCAAGCTCCGGGCAAATATTTATCCGGGATGCCGAGCTCATGAGCTACAGCGGCAGCGGTTTTGATTTGGCTTCGGGCAAGCCGTACTTGAGAATCATCTCGCGCGGCGACACTTTGGGCCAGGGCGCGACCCCCGTCATCAGCCATCCCGCCGGGAGCCCCGTGGTCAAGGTGGATTTGTTCGATCAGGCCAACGATGCCGTCAGGACGAGGGCTATTCAACTGACCGTTCCCCAGCTCATTGCGCCCTCCCCGCAGACCTATTTCGTAACCTATGACATTGCCGAAACGGCGGATGTGACAAATAATAATCAGGTGTCTATTGAAATCGCCGACCGGTCTTGGATAGGGGTCTCCGCCTTAAACGACGTTTCGCCTCGATATAACTTTGATATCTCCCGCACTTTCCCAGATGGACTTGTGGCCGGCGGGCTCGAATTCCCTTACACGGGCCAAAAGATCGTGATCAAGTCGATTGTGATGGAAGTCTCAGGGTTCAGCGTCGCGCCGGCGGCGGCGAAGATCGGCTCCGCGGCCGTGCCTTTCCTTCAATTGGCTCTCAACACCAATAAGAACGCGGCCGTGGTGGGCGCGCTGGCCCTCACCCAGACCGGGACGGTCGCCGTTTCGACCACGGCCAACCGGGGCATGGGGGATTTGACTCAGTTGGCTGTGTGGCTCGATGACGGCGACGGGGCTTTCAACACCGATTTCGACGCGAAACTCGGCACGACGACGGCTTTCTCGGCGGCCGGTTCCCAGGGGTCTTTGGTGGTGATGTCCACGGTGACTTTGACCAAGGACGGAATCCCCGGGATTAAGGTGACGACCGCTCCGGTGACTCTTTTTGTGAGCGCCAATGCGGGCGTTGTGGATGCCTCCGGAGAAACGACCGTCTCGCACAACGTTGGTCTGACGTTGCTGAACTTCGCCAATATTTTGGACGTGCAGCTTAAACCCTTGCGGCTTCAAAACTCCCTTGATTCCGGGAAGCGGCCGCCGGTCGCCTCGGCCAAGATTCAAATCGCTCCCGCGGTCATCGCCGCGGTGTCCCTCATCCGGCCCATCACCGTCGCTCCCAACGGCTATCCGGCTTTTGTCCTGCTGGATGTGTCAAACAATGTTATGAGAGACGCCCTCAACCGGCCGATTGTGGATCAAACGAAGTGGGTCCTCGTCAAAGGCGAGCCCCTCATCGATCTCAACCAGGACGGGCTTTTCGACAATATGGACTTTGCCGGCACCGGCTTGCGCAAGGAAATAGACCTCAACGGCGACGGCAATCCGGATATGGACATCGACGGCGACGGCATCCTGGACGTGGACTTGAACCAGGACGGCGTGCCCGACAAGATTTTAGACAACGGCGAGGGCCAGCCTCTGATGTTTTTGACCGATGAAAACGGGGACGACACGCCGATGTCCGACCAGGGCTTCGCCGTCAGCGCTTGGAACAAGAACACCAACAGCCTGGTTGCGCGCTGGCCTTTGGCGGCCGGCACCACCGGATTTTATCAGGTGGGGGCCGGAGACTCCTATGACGACCCCATCGGCCAAAGCAAGGCATGGATCACCATCGGCGTCGCCTCCCCCGGGACCGGGACCTCGGGCTTGGCGCGCATGGCGCGCGTGCGTCCCTCCGCCGGGTCGGAAGTCGTCATCTCCAGCGCGGCGCTCAAGAACCTCGCCCTTCCCGTGCCCAAGGTGACCCGCCTGACGAAGAAAATGGGCCCCAACGACGCGGTGGCCGAGGTGCTTTCCACGTCGGGGTTCCCCGACGCCGGCAAGAAGCTTTATATCGGCAGCGAAATCATGACCATCCTCGGCAAGACCGGGACGACTTTCACCGTCGCGCGCGGGAAATTCGGCTCCACGCCGCAAGTCCATCTGCCCAACGAGGCCGTCAGCGACAACGCGACCATTTTCTCGGTGCGCATCGTGGATTTCGAGGCCGACGGCTCGACCACGACCGTCTCGCCGCAGCGGCCGCTCTTGGTCTATCGCGTGGATTCTTCGGCCCCTTCCCTGACCGGCAAGCCCATTCCCCAAGTGCCGCCCGGACAGCCCGCCGGGCCGACTTTCCAAATCAACTGGAGCCCCTCGGCGGATTTGGAATCCGACGTCGCCAGCTACGAAATCCAGGAGCAGGTCGGCAACAGCCCGATATGGAAGACCATCGCCTTCATCCCGGCCAAGCGCACGGGCGGGGTCTCGAACAGTTTTTACCAGGTGGGCAATACCAACCTTCCGGGCGAGAGCCCGCGCAGATCCGGGGAATTTTACACCTACCGCGTCCGGGCCCATAACTTCGCGGGGGTGGCCTCGGATTGGTCGCCGTCTTCGACGCCCGCCGGAACGACGAGCATCGGAGAGGTAATCAGCAAGGTCTCCAACTATCCCAACCCCGTGGATTTGAGAAAGGGCGGCCCGGCCGGGAAAACCGTCATCACCTACGTTCTCAACGCCGACGCGGAGGTCAAAATGAGCATTTTCGACCTTTTGGGCTACGTGGTCCGGGAGTTTAGCTTCAGCCCCGGCAGCGAGGGGGGGCGCTTCGGCCCCAACTTCGTGGAATGGGACGGGAGCAACGCCATGGGCGCCAAGGTTTCTAAGGGAGGCTACATCGTGCGCATTCAAGTCAAATCGCCGGCCGGAACGGCGACCGCGATCCGCAAGGTCGGAGTCATCCATTGAGCTCCAACATGAAAGTCCGGGTGCTGGTGGTAGACGACGAGGTCAATTTTCGCAAGTTCTGCGAATGGGTCTTGCGCCAGCAGGGCTGCGAGGTCGTTTCCGCCGGGACGTCGGGAGACGCTCTGCTCTCCGCCGCGAGCGGGGTGGACTGGGTTTTGACCGACCTCCATCTTCCGGATCAAGACGGCTTCTGGCTGGCCCGGCAGCTCAGGGACTTATACCCCGATTTAAAAATCGTTCTGGCGACCGGCTCCGCGGCCGATTCGGGCTTTTTGAAGGAGGCCGAGGCGTTGAAACTATGCCTTCTCATCAAACCCTTCAACCTGGAGGACCTCATCAACGTCGCGCGCCGTTTTTCGTTTGGGCCTTGACAAAGTGGGGATTCCTGTTATACTTCTAAGAAGGTCAACGCCCCGCCGCAGGGTGGGGTGCGTGAGCCTGTAGAGCGTTGTTACGATAAAGGCAAAGTTCAGGGCAACCTGAACGGCGCAAAACCGAAGCTCCGGGAGTGTCCGGAGGGCTGGGTTGCCGAATACGAATGGCCTATCGCCGAGTTGACAGGGCTTTGAATGCCCAATGCGGGAGATTTATTTCGCTCGCATGGAAGATTGCCTCTATCTGTATGGTAGGGGCGTTTTGCTTGTGCATTCAAAGCCCTGCCGTTTTTGGCCAGAGCGGCGGGCAGCCGGGGAAGGTCCTGTCTTTTGGAATGGGGGCGCGGTCGCTGGGAATGGGAAGCGCCTATTATGCGGTGGCCGATGACGCGAGCGCCGCTTTCTGGAACCCCTCCGGCTTGGCGATGATGGAGCGCAAAGAGCTGATGCTCATGGACGCGCAGCTTTTTGAGGGAACGCGGCTCAATTTATTCACCTACGCGCACCCGACGGCCACCGGAGGAACTTGGTCGCTGAGCGCGCTCCAGCTCAAAGCCGACGGCTTTGAGAGGGTCAACGCCGCCTTTGATCCGGTCACCGGCGACGTGACCAGCATCGAGACGGCCGGCGAATTTTCCGATATCCAGCAGGCGTTCGCCCTCGCGTGGGGGCGGCAGTTGACGGAAACCCTCTCTTTCGGGGTCTCCCTCAAGCAGCTCACGCGCCAACTGGACGATTCGAAGGATGCCTTCCGGACGGTGGACTTCGGCATGGGCAAGGAAATGGGCGAGATGTACAAGATCGCCTTCGGCGTCCAGAACGCCTTCAGCATCCGCTCTGGGGACACGGAAGACGAGCTTCCGCTCAATTTGCGTCTGGGCAACTCGGTGCGGCTTCTGAAAAAGCGCCTGGTTTTCGGCTTTGACCTCGCCAAGCCTCAGGGCTACGGCATGGAGTGGCATTTCGGCAGCGAATACCGCGTCTTGAGATGGCTGGCGCTGCGTTTCGGCGTGATGGGCTCTCCCGCGCTGCAGGAAACCGATTTCGGCTTCGGTTTTCAGAGCAAGAGCTTCGGCCTGGATATCGCCCAGGGGCTTCACGAGTTGGGCAGCACCACCCGGGTGTCCTTGAGCATGCGTTTTGGGGACTCCAAGCAGGACCGCTCCGAGCAGGAAGTCAAGAAGCTCATCGAAGAGGGCTTCAAGTCTTTCCAGGAAGGCAACTTCCTGATGGCCGTGCAGCGCTTCAACCGGGCTCTGGAGGCCGACCCGGGGAACCGGGAGGTGCAAAGCATGCTGGCGCGGCTCCAGATGGTGGTCGGCTTCGTTCCCCGCTCGACCGGCGAGGAGGAGCTCAACACCTATATCCGCCGCGGCGCCGTCTTGTACGTCAACGGCCAGGACCTGAGATCGTCGGTGAACTCCCTGCGCTACGCCTTTAACCGGGATCCGAAGAACGAAAAACTCCTCAAGCTCTTAAATCATGTCGAGCGCGAAGCGGGGGTCAGCGAGCTCAGCCGCATGCCGGAAGGCCCCGAAATATTCACCTTCATCGATCAAAAGATTTACGACGCCCGGCAGGCGATCTACGACAGCAAATACGATCTGGCCCTGCGCCGGGCTGCGGACGTGCTGGATTTGGAGCCGCAGAACCTGAGGGCGCTTGAGATCATGGGCAGCGCCTTCTTCCTGATGGAGGAAAAGGATAAAGCCAGGCGGGTCTGGAAGAAAGTGCTGGAGCTCGATCCCGGCAACGAGATCGTGGCCAACTTCTTGAAGCAGTTGGATTGATTTTTCCCCAGAAAAATCGAAAGTAGATTCTGATCGTCGTTAAACGCGGGAATCGGCACGTGTTTTACCGGATTCCTATTTTTATGCTTGAAATATAAC
>JACQRQ010000115.1 GCA_016206405.1 Elusimicrobiota bacterium
ACTTCTCCCCTACCACTATACCACTCTAACACTTGTTTCTCGCCACTCTACCACTTTGCCACTTCCCTCCTACCACTCTATCACTCTACCACTATACCACTCGACCACTGGTGGATGATAACCCGGATGTTCGCAATGGTGGTCTAATAGGTATAGCGCGAAGAGGATTGAAACGCGTTTTCTATATGGCGCACGACGCCGTTTTCGACGGCGATCACGTCGAAGCGGACGGCCGCCGGCCGCAGGGCTTTGTGCTTGATGAAGCATAGCGCGGTTTTGATTATTTTCGCCTGTTTGCGGGCATCCACGGCTTGCTCCGGAAGGCCCCATGCGCCGGAGCTGCGGGCCTTGACCTCGACGAAGACGAGGACGTTCCGCTTCCGGGCCACCAGGTCTATTTCGCCGAAAGGGCTGCGGTAGGAATGCGCTTGGAGAGCGTACCCCCGCTCCTCCAAAAATCGCGCGGCCAGCAGCTCGCTTTCCCGCCCCAGAGATTTATTGGACATCAGAAAGGGATAATTGCCGCACGGGCTTAAACGTGCGGCGATGAATCTTGCACGGCCCCAAGACCCGGAGAGCCTCCAGGTGGACGGCGGTGCCGTAGCCTTTGTGCGCCTTAAAGCCGTAGCCGGGATAGAGAGCGTCCTGCTCCCGCATCCACCGGTCGCGGGTCACCTTGGCGACGATGCTGGCCGCGGCGACGCTGGCGCTCAAGGCGTCGGCGTCGACCCAGGTTTGCTGGCGCCGCTCCAAGCCCGGAACCGGGCGGTTTCCGTCCACCAGCGCCAAAGTCGTTTCCAGGGGCAAGGGAACCGGGCTCGCTTTCAGGCACGCCAGGATCGCGCGGCGCATCGCCACGAGAGTCGCCTGCAATATATTGAGAGCGTCCACTTTGCCGGCCGAAACCGCGGCGACCCCGCGGCATAAAGCCCGCGAACGCAGGGCCTCAAATAAAATCTCCCTCCTTAAAGGAGGGAGCAGTTTGCTGTCGCGCAGGCCGTCGAGCGGGGGTCTCGGGCCGGGTTCCTGCAGGATCACCGCCGCCGCCACGACCGGCCCCGCCAAGCATCCCCTGCCGGCCTCGTCCACGCCGATCAAATACCTGGCCCCGAATCGCTTTTTGACGGCATCGTCGAAGGCGTACAGGGAACTCGCCATCGTCAAGGGCTATGAACTGAGCACCTCTTTGGGGGGGTGCTGCGGCAGCTCGCCGTCGGCGCCGCCCGCCTTTTCCGGGGCTTGGGCCGTTTCCTGCTTTTCCTCGGCGGCCGGGCCGGTTTGCTCGCCGGACTCCACATGCGCGGCTTTCCCCTTGCGCTTTCTCAGATAGAACAGTTTCGCCCGGCGAACGCGCCCTGGGCGCACCATTTCGATCTTGTCGATGCGCGGGGAATGGAGCGGAAAAATGCGCTCCACCCCGACGCCGAAGGAGACTTTGCGGACGGTGAAGGTTTCCGACGGGCCGGAGCCGCGCCGGCTGATGACCACGCCTTCAAAGACCTGTATGCGCTCGTTTTCGCCTTCGATGACCTTGGCGTGAACTTTGACTTGGTCTCCGGTCCTAAAGTCGGGAATTTTCTTGGATCCGGTGTTGGTGGATATCCTTTCTTGTACCATTAGCTCTCTCCTATGCCGCAAGCAAATCCGGGCGTTTGCGCCGGGTGACCGCGCGCGCCTTTTCTTTGCGCCAAGACTCGATGGCCTGATGATTTCCGGAAAGCAAAATTTTGGGAACCCTGCGTCCCTTCCAAACGGCCGGACGCGTGTACTGCGGAAACTCCAAAAGCCCGTCCCGCAGGCTTTCCGCGCGGGCGCCCTCGGAGTTTCCGAGCGCTCCGGGAATGAGCCGGATGAGGGCATCGGCGACGGCCATGGACGGAATTTCGCCCCCGGTCAGCACGTAATCGCCGATGGAAATCTCTTTATCCACGTAGCGCAGGATGCGCGCGTCCACTCCCTCGTAGTGTCCGGAGATCAAAATGAGATGTTTTTCCAGCGCCAAGGACTCGGCCGTCGCCTGGTTGAAAACCGCGCCTTGAGGCGAAAGATAAATGACCGTGGAATCCCGGCGCCGGACGCTTTTTATGGCCCGGACCAGCGGCTCGGCCTGAAGCAGCATTCCGGGCCCGCCGCCGTAGGGCCGGTCGTCCACCTTGCGGTGCTTGTCGGAGGAAAAATCCCTCGGGTTGACGAAATGGATCTGCACGAGCCCCTTTTTGCGGGCGCGCTCGATCATGCTCTGGGAAAACGGCCCCTGAAACATGCCGGGAAATAGGGTGACGATGTCGATTCTCATTGGACCCGTCAGCCGATCTCCAAAACCGACTTTTTGCCCGCGCGCGTCGAGCTGACGAACAACAGCGAGCGGATCGCCCGTATGATTCTCCCCTTTTTGCCGATAATTTTGCCTTTATCCTCGTCGGCCACCTTGAGCTGCATCTTGAGCACGCCGTCGCTATCGACGGCGTCCACCGAGACCGCGTCCGGCTTGTCCACTAGGGACTTCGCCAAAAAAACCACGAGTTCTTTCATAAAGTTTCCCTCCAAAATTAAAGTGTTGAAGTGGTAAAGTGGTAGAGTGATAGAGTGGTAACAAGCGCAAAACCGGCGCCCGCCCGTCCCGTGCGCCTGGATTGAAGGCTTGCCGTCCTCCCCTCCGTCACTTTACCACTATACCACTCTACCACTTGTTC
>JACQRQ010000125.1 GCA_016206405.1 Elusimicrobiota bacterium
CTCCGACGCTGCACCGCTTGGGCATCCAGGCCTTTGAGCCGGTGCTCATCGAGGGGAAGTCGATTCAGCTTCATCCGCTGACCTGCGCCGCTTTCAACGCCGATTTTGACGGCGACCAAATGGCGGTGCACGTGCCGCTTTCGCAAGAGGCGCAGCTGGAAGCCAAGCTGCTCATGTCCTCGGTCAACAATATTCTTTCTCCGGCCTCCGGACGGCCCATCGCGGCGCCTTCCCAGGACATGGTGCTCGGCATTTGCTATTTAACCAAGGAGAAGGCCGGCGAGAGAGGGGACGGAAAGATTTTTTCCGGCACCGAGGAAGTCATCAGCGCCTGGCAGAGCGGCAAAATCGGCCTGCATGCCCGGATCAAGGTCCAAGGGATCAACAAGATTCGCGAGGAATCCGGCCAAAAAGAGCCGCACAATCCGGAATTGTGGCGGGATTACACCACGGTCGGCCGCGTTATTTTCAACGAAGTTCTGCCGCGCTCTCTGCGCTTTATCAACGAGAGCCTGAGCAAGAAAGAGATATCGAAACTGGTGGAGACCAGCCACAAGGAATTGGGAAACCACGTGACGGTGCGGCTCCTCGACGATTTAAAAAAGATCGGATACCGCTACGCGACTCTGGCCGGCATGTCCATCTCCGTTTCGGATATGACCATCCCCCAGATCAAGCCCGAGCTGATTCAGAAGGCGCGCGCGCGGGTCAAGGAAATCGAGAAGCAGTCGAAAATGGGGGCCATCACCGAGGCCGAGCGCTACAATAAAATCATCGATATCTGGACGCATGTGACCGACCAGGTCTCCGACATCATGTTCGATGAGATGAAGCAGCAGGAAACTTTGCCGTACAAACCGGGGCAGCCCCGGTTCAACTCCATCTATCTGATGGCCGATTCCGGGGCCCGCGGCTCCCGGCAGCAGGTCCGCCAGTTGGCGGGCATCCGCGGCCTGATGGCCAAGCCCCAAAAAAAACTGACGGGCGGCGTGGGCGAAATCATCGAGTCGCCGATTCTGTCCAATTTCCGCGAGGGGATGACGGTGCTTGAGTACTTCATCTCTACGCACGGAGGCCGCAAGGGGTTGGCCGATACCGCCTTAAAGACGGCCGACGCGGGATATTTGACGCGGCGGCTCATCGACGTGGCTCACGACGTCGTCGTCACGCAGGACGACTGCGGGACGATCAACGGCGTTCGCATGACCTCGCTGTCGAGCGGCGAGGAAATCATAGAAAGCTTGGAGGAGCGGGTGGTGGGCCGGGTGGCGCTGGAAGATCTCTCGGCGGACGCTCCCGAGGTTAAAGGCAAAAGCAAAAAGACCGTTTTGGTGCAGGAAGGAGAGATGATTCTTCCTCCCGCGGCCAAGGCGATCAAAGACGCCGGCATCGAGACCGTTCGCGTACGCTCGGTTTTGACGTGCGAAACCGGAGGCAGCGGCGTTTGCGCGAAGTGTTATGGAATGAATTTGGCCACCAGCCGCATGGTGGAATCCGGCGAAGCCGTGGGAATCATCGCGGCGCAGTCGATCGGCGAACCGGGCACGCAGTTGACGCTGCGAACCTTTCACATCGGCGGAACGGCTTCGCGCGTCATCAAGCGTTCGCAGGTGGTCGCCGGCGTCGACGGCAAAGTGGATTTCCGCTCGGCGAAGTTCATCAAGACGCGCACCGGGCAATCGGCCTGCGTCTCCCGGACGGCGATGCTGGCGATGCTGGATCCGGAGTCCAAGGCGATGCTGGAGGAGTATAAGCTCCCGTATGGCGCCCGGATCAAGGTGCAGCAGGGCCAGGCCATCAAGGCCGGGGCCGTCATCGCGGAATGGGACCCGTACGCGATGCCCATCATGGCGGAGCACGATGGAAAGGTGCGCCTTTTGGACGTCAAGGAAGGCGTCACCCTGCATGAGGAAAGGAACAAGATCACCGGAATCATCGAGCGCAAAATCATGGAGCACCGCGCCGAGCGCCAAAACCCGCGGGTGGTCATCGAAAAGGGCGGCCGCGAGGTCGCCTCTTATCCCCTTCCCATCGACACGATCTTGGTGGTGGAAAACGGGCAGGAAATCGCCGTCGGAGACGTCCTCGCGAAAATTCCGCAGGAAGTCATGCGGACCAAAGATATCACGGGAGGCCTCCCGCGCGTATCCGAACTTTTTGAATCCCGGCGTCCCAGAAGCCCGGCCGTCATCTCCGAAATCGAGGGAGTCGTCGCCCTGGGGACTTCGCCCAAAGGCCTAGTCCAGGTTTCGGTCCGCAATGAGGAGACGGACCTGGTCCACGAATATGTCATTCCTCAAGGCAAGCACTTGGTGGTTTATGAGGGGGACCGCGTCGGGGTCGGAGAGGCGCTCACCGACGGCGCGGTCAATCCGCACGACATTTTGAGGGTCAAGGGAGCCAAAGAGGTGCAGGAATACCTGGTCAATTCCATTCAGGAAGTTTACCGGCTGCAGGGAGTGACCGTCAACGACCGCCACATCGAGGTGATCGTCCGGCAGATGCTCGAAAACGTCAGAATCGTCGATTCGGGCGCGACCGCGTACCTTAAAGGCGAGATCATCAACCGCTTCAGGTTCGCCGAAGCCAACAAGGCGGCCGC
Source organism: Elusimicrobiota bacterium (assembly GCA_016206405.1). Lineage (GTDB taxonomy): Bacteria > Elusimicrobiota > Elusimicrobia > O2-12-FULL-59-9 > O2-12-FULL-59-9 > O2-12-FULL-59-9. The sequence continues at coordinate 2,603 of JACQRQ010000125.1, forward strand.
CGAAAAGGGAGGCAAGGAAGCCCAAGCCGAGTCCGTTTTGCTGGGGATCACCAAGGCTTCCCTCTCGAGCGATTCCTTCGTGTCGGCCGCCAGCTTCCAAGAAACGACGCGGGTGCTGACCGACGCCGCGACCGTGGCTCAAATCGATTACTTGGTCGGCTTGAAGGAAAATGTTATCATTGCCCATAAGATTCCGGCGGGAACCGGATTGGCCGAAAAGAAGCGCTTAGAGGGTTGAGCCATGCTGACCATTAATCAATTGATTCGAAAAGGCAGACGAAGCGGGCACAATAAATCCAAGGCTCCGGCCTTGATGTCATGTCCCCAGCGGCGCGGCGTTTGCACCCGGGTGTACACCACGACTCCCAAGAAACCGAACTCCGCGCTGCGCAAAGTGGCGCGCGTGAAGCTGACTTCGGCCATCGAGGTGACCGCTTATATTCCGGGCGTCGGCCACAACCTTCAGGAGCACTCCATCGTGCTGGTGCGGGGCGGAAGGGTGAAAGACTTGCCCGGAGTCCGCTACCATATCGTTCGCGGCGTTTTGGACGCCTCCGGGGTTGATGATCGCCGCCGGTCGCGGTCAAAATACGGCGCCAAGCGGCCGAAGGCCGCCGCGAAATAGAGCGGCGAGAACAGAAGTGATAAGAGAAGTGTTAGAGTGGTAAAGTGGTAGAGTGATGGAAACAGAAGTGATGGGGAAGTGATAGAGTGGCGGATAGAGAAGTGATGGAGAAGTGGTAAAGTGGCGGAAAACAGAAGTGATACAGTGGTAAAGTGGTAGAGTGATATAGTGGGAGAGAAAATAAGCACGATGGCGGTAAAGCGGTGTAGCAACAAGGGGATGGCCGTTGCTTTTTCTTGTTTGCCACTCTATCATTCTATCACTCTACCACTCGCGTAAATTGGAGGAGAATTAATACCGTGCCTAGAAAAGGACTTAGACCCAGAGATCGCCGGGCGCTTCCCTCGCCGGATTATAAATTCGGCTCCGTGC
>JACQRQ010000111.1 GCA_016206405.1 Elusimicrobiota bacterium
GATTCGCGGGCATGAGAAACTCGATCTGGAGATCGTGCCGGAAGAGGCGAATTAAGTGGAGGGGACATGAAACGGACAATTGAACGGGTCTTCCGGGGAGCCCCCGAGCATTGGGTCGGAAACGGCTTCCGGGTCAGCAATTATTTTCCGGCGGCGACGGACTTTGATAAGCGCATGAGCCCGTTCTTCCTGCTGGACTATCATAGGCCCAAGGCGTACGCGCCCACCACGGAGCGGCGCGGCGTGGGCACGCATCCGCACCGCGGCTTTGAAACCGTGACCATCGCCTATCAAGGCGCGGTCGCGCACCATGACAGCGCGGGCAACGGCGGCGTGATCCTTCCCGGCGAGGTCCAATGGATGACGGCCGGCGGCGGCATTCTTCACAACGAGTATCACGAGCAGGGGTTCGCTAGGGCCGGCGGCGTCATGCAGATGATGCAAATCTGGGTGAACTTGCCGCGGCGGCACAAGCTGGCGGCGCCCAAGTACCAGGCGCTGACGAATTCAAGCATCGCCGAAACGGCGCTGCCGGGAAAGCAAGGCGTTGTTCGCGTGATTTCCGGCGCGTTTGAGGAAACGAAGGGGCCGGCCTCGACCTTCACGCCGGCGCACATGCTTGATGTGAGGCTCAAGCCGGGCGCTCAGGTCCGGCTGCCGGCCCCGAAGGATTACAACACGGCCCTGCTTATCCTCCAAGGCCAGGTGAAGGCCAACGATTCGCCCGCCGTATCGGAGGGGGATTGCGTGCTGTTTAAAAACGACGGCGACGAGGTCCGCGTCGACGCGGTGACCGACGCCATCATCCTGTTTTTGAGCGGCGAGCCGATTGAAGAGCCGTTGGTGCATTACGGGCCGTTCGTGATGAACAACATTGATGAAATCAATCAAGCCATCGAGGACTTCAATGCCGGCAAATTCGGCCATCTGCCGGACTGAGGAAAGAGGAGCTTTATAGCTCGATATGGCGGCGAAGCGGGCGATCTCCGGCCGAGGGGAGAACCTTTCTTATCCTAGGGGTCGGCGCAGCCGTCACTTCCGTTTTCTTGGAAATATCGCGTCAACGCTCCAGGCGCCGCCGCCATAGGCCGCGAAAAGCAGGAAAATGAAGCAGAGCAGCACGGCGGACTCGCCGTGATTTTGAATCGGCCAGAAGCCGCTCGGCTGGTGAAACTGGAAGTAGGCGACCGCCATCTCGCCTGAAAGAACGAAGGCGACGGGCCTGGTCCAGAGCCCCAGCAGGATCGCCGCGCCGCCGTAAAACTCGAGCGCGCCTCCGATCCATATCTGCGACAGGAACCGCGGATGTCCGCCGAACTGGGCCGGGATGCCGCCGAACCAATCGAACATCTTCATGCCTCCGGCCTGCAGGAACAGCAGCCCCGCGACAACCCGCAGCAGAAAAAACACGATTTCTTTGGCGCGATCCATGTTCATGGCAGTTTCTCCTCTGAGCAAAACCGTTCCAACTGATCCAGAGTCATCGTCCAGCCCTGATTGGCGCCCTTGGCGGCGCGCTCGGTCTCGGGCGTCATCACGTGGAATGTCTGGCGGACGTGGAGTTTGGTCTTTGGTCCCTGTTCCTCGAAAGTCACCACGTCGTCATCTGCTCTGCGGGACCGCTCGCGAACTCGCCGGTCCAGGTTAACTTCGCGGGCGGGTCGATCTCGCGATAAGTCCCCGTGAACGGGAAGTCCTCCCCATTTGGGCCGCGCATGGCCATGCTGAACCTGCCGCCAGGGCGGAAATCCATCTTGTCGATGATCAGCTTGTAAGGTTTGGGCGCGAACCACTGCGCCATCTCAGGTTGTGCTCCTGCCGGCGCTCCGAAAAACGGGTCAACCCGGTTTTCGCCAGGCTTCACCATTAAGGTAAGTGTGGCGCGCGCTAAAGGAAATGTCAAGTGGGACGCCGAAGTAGGCAAGGTGTCCCACGAATTCTCACCGACTCGCTCAGTGGGCGGGCACTGGGATTAACGGCCACGCTTGTCACACGATTGTCACACAGGATTGACTTGACGGCAATTTACTTAAAGGACAACGCCTGATATCATCTTCTCAGCAGAAAAATATCAAATCCAAGGACAATCAATGCCTGAAATCAGCGCGGGCCTGGCTATAGTGCTCCTCCTCATCCTGGGGGCGGAATTCGTGAACGGCTGGACGGACGCTCCCAACGCGATCGCGACTGTGGTCTCCACCCGGTCTCTCTCGCCCAGGCAGGCCGTGCTCATGGCGGCGGTCCTTAATCTCCTTGGGGTTTTTTCGGGAACCGCGGTCGCAAGCACGATCGGCAAAGGAATCATCGACCCCAAAGCCGTGGACCTGATCACCGTTGGGGGGGCCATGGTCGGGATTATTCTCTGGTCCTCTTTTGCCGCCCGCTGGGGAATTCCGACGAGCGAATCCCATGCCCTCGTCTCGGGCCTGGCAGGCGCGGGCTGGGCCACGGCGGGCCCGGGCGTTCTGCTTTGGGCCGGTTGGCAGAAAGTCCTTCTTGGGCTTGTGTTCTCCACGTTCCTGGGATTTGGAGGCGGGGTCATCCTCATGTCGGCGGTCTACTGGGTTTTCCGCAGGGCCGTTCCTGGCAAAGTGAGGGGACTCTTTCGCGGCCTGCAGATACTCTCCTCCGCCTTCATGGCCTACAGCCACGGCTCCAATGACGGCCAGAAGTTCATGGGCGCTTTCACTTTGGCTTTGGTCCTGGGAGGAGTATTGCCGACCTTTGAGATACCGGCCTGGGTCATATTTCTCTGCGCCGGAGTGATGGCTCTGGGCACCATGACCGGAGGCTGGGAGATCATGAAAACCATGGGCATGAAGGTGACCAAGCTCGCGACCCATCAGGGTTTCGCGGCCGAGATGGCGGCCGCGAGCACCATTGAATTCGCCTCCCGCATGGGGATTCCTCTGAGCACCACGCATACCATCTCAACGGCCATCATGGGCGTGGGATCGGCTCGGCGGGTCTCATCGGTGCGCTGGGGAGTGACGGGGGAACTCATCACCGCCTGGATACTGACCTTCCCCATCTGCGCGGGCATCAGTTGGCTGGTGGTTAAAGTAATGAGATACATCCTCTGAAGATCTTAAGGGCAGGGCTTCTATTGCCAATTGACACGGGGACCTCTAATGAGTGACCTCAATTTCACTGATACCCTGCTACTTGGCCCCCGGTGGAAACTAGATGCGCGAACCGCCGCTTACAGAAAAGTTTGTCAAGTTTGTCAAACCAGGTACTGCCTCTCAGGTACTGCCTCTGTGGCCCCAGTCAACGCTGGAGGTCCTGTCGCCTGTACAAATCCGTCGAGAGGTTGGCTACCCTGTCTAAGAAGAGCCTGCCCTGGAGATGGTCGATCTCATGCTGGAAGGCCAGGGCTTCGAAGCCCTCCACCTCCAGTATCCATTGCCTTCCTTCCGCGTTCAAGGCCCTGACGCGGACCCAGGCGTAGCGCCGCACATTGGCCAGAAGGTCGGGAACCGACAAGCAGCCCTCCCGCGGCCTCTCAAGACCCCGTGCTTCAACAATCTGAGGGTTGATGACGACGGCCAGCCCGTGATTGGAACCTCCAAGGAATCGTTTCCTCGGGTCTTTGGCGACGTTGATGACCGCCGCTTGAAGGCTTATGCCGATCTGCGGGGCCGCCAAGCCCACGCCGTGAGATGCTTGGAGGGTGTGCTTCAAATCCCGGAGCAGGTCGGATGTTTTCGGGCCGATGCGCACGATGGGGCGGCAGGGGGTCTGAAGGACAAAATCCGGAAAGAGACGGATGTGACGGACAGCCATTTAAAGTTTGGCGGTCTCAACGGGGCGCATGGAAACATGAAGCCCCATCCCGGAGGCCAGCCGTCCCAAGCTCTTGTTGAGGCCGGCGGCCATTCGCAGGGAGGGTAGTTCCACCTCCAACAGCATGACGTAGCCGGCGGCCCGGCTGGTTTCAGTGCGGTGTGTTGAGACGTGCGTGATATTGATTCGTTTGGAGGCCAGGCATCGGCTGACCCGGTAGACGATCCCCGGCCTATCCGCCCCATACACGGAGATGATATGCGCCCGGCCCTTGGGTTTGAGTGCCCGCGATTCGGAGGAAGCGAGCGGCTTGATTCCGGTGAAAAGCCCGAGGCGTTTTTCGCAACGCTGCAACTCCTGCCCAATCCGCTCAGCGCGCCATCCCGCCGGCGCCTGGAAGATGAGAAGCATCGCAAACTCGGAGGCTATGCGCGTCATGGTGGAGTCGGCCATGTTGCAGCCATGGCGGTAGAGAATCCGGGAGATGGCGGCGACGATTCCCGGCCGGTCTTTTCCAGCCGCAAAAAGGAGATAGTGTTTCATTAGTAAAGCATGCTTTTTTTGCTTGAGCGGCGCAAATTAGGCTCTTGATCTGAGGAAAGCGGCGGCCTCCGGGAGTATGCGGGTGAGGTCTCCTTCCAGGCGGAGCGTTGCCAAGAGGTCGTGCGCAGTCGCGCCGAGGTTGATGATCGCGTAGGGCACGTTTTTAAGTCGGGCCAGGGGCACCGAGGCCGCCGGCTCCACCGCGAGCGTCGAGCCGGCGGCAACGACCAAGTCGGCCTGCCGGGCCGCGGCAAAGGCCCGGGCCAGTTTGTCCTGGGGCATGCTTTGGCCGAACATCACCGTGGCCGTTTTGAGAAATCCGCCGCAGGAGCACAGCGGCGGCCGGCGCGAAAGCCGGAACTCCTCGAAGAGGGGCTCCGGCTCGTACCGGCGCGCGCACAGAAGGCACTCGATCCAGCGGTTGCTGCCGTGCAGCTCGATGATTTTTTCCGCGCTGTTTCCAGCCGCCTCGTGCAGGCCGTCTATGTTTTGGGTCACCACGGCCTCAAGGCGGCCGAGCTTTTCCAATGCCGCGATGGCCAGATGCGCCGCGTTCGGCCGCGCGCTCTTGAAGGCCGGGAAGCCCTCCAATTTATAATCCCAGTGCTCGACGCGGGCGTCTTCGGAGTTGAGAAAATCCTGGTAGTAGACGGGCCGGCGCTTCGTCCATACGCCGTTGGGGCCTCGAAAATCGGGGATTCCCGAGCCGGTGGAAATCCCGGCGCCTGTAAAAAAGAGAATCCGGCGCGAGCGGGACATCAGTTCGCCGAGGGCCTTCGGGCCCGCCTCTGGCGTCATGTGGAGCCCACCCCAATTCCGGCCGAAGCCCTCACCATACCAGCCGCACGATGTTCTGGAAATGCGATAGACACCCCGCTCATTCTTCGCTCTGGGGAATCAAGCATGGCGTTTGGGAGTTAACGGGTGTGACAGGAGCGCAGGCCGTGCTTCTCGTGGTAGCGCTGGTGGTACTCCTCGGCGCGCCAGAACTCAGGGGCCGGGGTGATCTCGGTCACGATGGGCCTTTTGAAACGGCCCGAAGCCTCAAGCGTTTTTATCATGGCCTCGGCCGCGGCCTTTTGTTCGGGGGCGTGGTAGAAGACGGCTGAGCGGTACTGATCGCCGACATCGGGCCCTTGGCGGTTGGGCGTGGTGGGGTCGTGGTTCTCCCAAAACGCTTCCAGCAACTTTTCGTAGGAGACCTTGGCCGGGTCGAATTCGACCTGGACCACCTCGGCGTGGCCGGTCGCATGGGAGCAGACGTCCTCGTAGGTCGGGTTCTTGTGCGTCCCGCCCATGTAGCCGCAGGCGGC
>JACQRQ010000122.1 GCA_016206405.1 Elusimicrobiota bacterium
CGGGTCGAAAAGTTCAAAAAAATAGGACTGCGAATCTGCTGCCTACGCGTTTTCGTGCTGGCTTGCGGAATTGCTGCCGAGTCCATCTAAGACTGTACTTATTAAGGACTTTTTTAATAAAATAACATGGTCTATTCGGCGGCCGAAGGGTTTAAGAGCCGGCCGCTGTCGAGGGGTAAAGATTATGGGCGGACATTCTCATTGGGCGGGCATCAAGCACAAAAAGGCCGTCATAGACGCCAAGCGCAGCAAAGTTTTCACCCGGATCATCCGGGAAATCACCATCGCCGCCAGAATAGGAGGCGGAATCCTTGATAACAACCCGCGCCTGCGCAAAGCGATCGACGACGCCCGAGCGGCCAACATGCCTGCCGACAACGTCAAACGGGCGATCATGAAAGGCACCGGGGAATTGCCCGGGGTTCAATACGAAGAGTTGACCTACGAAGGCTACGGCCCCGGCGGCGTGGCGATCACCTGCGAGGTCACCACCGACAGCCGGAACAGGACGACCAGCGAGATCCGGCGCATTTTCGAGAAATTCGGCGGCAATCTGGGAGAAACCGGCTGCGTCTCCTGGATGTTCGATCAAAAGGGGATGATCGTCATTAAAAAGGACCAAATCTCCGAAGACAAGCTGACCGAGCTTGTGCTTGAGGCCGGGGCGGAGGACTTAAACGCGGAGGACGACGAATTTTACACGATCTACACCTCCCCCAAGGATTTGGACGCCGTCAAAAAGCACCTCGCGGGCCGGGAACTGGCTCTGGAATCCTGCGAATTGACGATGGTTCCCAAGAGCTTCGTGGACGTGAGCGGCAAAGACGCCGAGAAGGTAGTGGCCCTCATGGAAGCCCTCGAAGAGCATGACGACACCAAAAACTCCTACGCCAATTTCGACATCCCGAAATAATCGTGTCGAGGTGGTTCTGGGCATCGATCCCGGCTTGGCCGACACAGGCTGGGCCGTGATTGTCCAGCCCGAGGGCGGCGGCCTCCCGCTTCTGAGGGATGCGGGCATTGTCAAGACCTCCGCCGGCACCCCCTTGCCATCCCGCCTTGCCACGATTTATGCGCGCGTCACCGAAATCATTGAGCGCCACCGGCCGCGGCGAGTGGCCATCGAAGAGCTTTTTTTTCTCAAAGCGGCCAAAAGCGTTTCCGCCGTCAGCCAAGCGCGGGGAGTCATCATCCTGGCGGCTTCCCACGCGGGCTCCGACGTCTTTGAGTACAATCCCCGCCAGGTCAAAAGCACCCTGACGGGCAACGGCAAAGCGCCCAAGCCGCAAATGCAGAAAATGGTCCAGCATTTGCTGCATCTAGCCCATCCCCCCCATCCCGACGACGTCGCCGACGCCATGGCCATCGCCTTATGCCATCTGCGTTTTGAGCGGCTCAGCCGCATGATAGCGGCCGGAGGGGGCGGATGATCGCCTATCTGAAAGGCGCCATTTTAAGAAAAGGCGCGGACAGCGCCGTGGTGGATGTCAACGGGCTGGGCTATGAAGTTTTTCTCATCCCTTCCAGCCTGCAGCGCCTCCACAACGGGGACCCGGTCGAGCTTTTCATCACCGAATCCTTCGGCCTATACGGCGGCGGGGCCGCCCTTTACGGCTTTTTGAACGAAGAGGAGCAAGCCATTTTCGAGGCGTTTAAGGCCATGCCGAAGACCGGCGCCAAAAAATCATTGGAATATCTGGAGAAAGCCGCCAAATCCCTGCCCGATTTCCGGCGCGCGGTGCTGGAAAAGGATTTTCATGTCCTGGTGGGAATCTTCGGCTTCACCAAAAAAACGGCGGAGAAGCTCGTCCTTTCCCTCAAAGACAAGCTCGCCCCCATCGCCTTATCCGGGGAGCGCCTCTATCCCGGCGGCGCCGCGGCCCGCAAAGAGTCGCAGATGGTCCAGCAGGCCGTCAACGCCCTGACCGCTTTGGGGTATAAGAATTCCGAAGCCAAAACGGCCATCCAGACGCTCACGGAGGAAAGGCCGATGTCGGAGCTTTCTCTGGAAGAATGCGTCCGCCTGGCGCTCAAGAAATTATGAAGGAATACGAAAGCGCCCAGCTTCTAAATCCCAAAAGCCTTCCGGAGGAAGGATCGGGCCTGGAATACTCCCTGAGGCCGAAAACTCTGGACGAATTTATCGGACAGCAGAAGCTCAAGGACAATCTCAAAGTGTTCGTCGAGGCGGCCAAACGCCGCCGGGAAGCGCTGGATCACTGCCTGTTTTATTCCCCTCCCGGCCTGGGAAAAACCACCCTCGCCTTCATCATGGCCCGGGAAATGGGCGTCAGCCTCAAGACGACCTCCGGCCCCATTCTTGAGCGCGTCGGAGATCTCGCCGCCATGCTGACCGACCTTTCGGAAGGGGACGTTTTTTTTATCGATGAAATTCACCGCCTCAACCACATCGTGGAGGAGGCGCTCTATCCCGTCATGGAGGATTTCAATTTTTACATCAACACCGGACGCGGTCCGGCCGCCACGACCGTCAAACTCTCCATCCCGAGGTTCACTCTGATCGGCGCCACGACCCGCTCCGGCCTTTTGACCGGCCCGCTGCGCGACCGCTTCGGCATCATCGGCAATCTGAACTTTTACGAGAACCCGGAGCTGGAGCGCATCGTGGTTCGCTCGGCGCAGATACTCAACATCGAGGTGGAGCCCAGCGGCGTTGAGGAAATCGCGCGCCGCTCCCGGGGCACCCCCCGCATCGCCAACCGCCTCCTGCGGCGGCTGCGGGACTTCGCCGAGGTGCAAGGCCGGGGCGTCATCACGCAGGCCATCGCGCAAAGCGCCCTGGACGCTCTCGAGGTCGACCCCGAAGGCCTCGACGCCATGGACCGCCGCCTGTTGGCGGCCCTCATTGAGAAATTCAGAGGCGGCCCGGTCGGCATTGAAAATCTGGCCATCGCCGTGGGAGAGGAGATTGATTCCCTGACCGACGTTTACGAGCCGTACCTCATTCAATCCGGCTTCCTGCAAAGGACCTTCCGCGGGCGCGTCGCCACTCCGAAGGCCTACAAACATCTCCGCTTGGAGCTCCCTGCGAAGCCGGAGGATCTTTTCTAACCGCATGCGCGAGCGCAGCCTCAAGATTTGCCGCCTTGCCGTCCCGGCCCTCTGTCTTTGGGCTGTGAATGCCCCCGATATCCGGGCGGGCGCCGCCCGCGCCCCCGAGGCAACCCGCCAGGCGCAGGGGGAGACCATCCGGGTTGAAATTTTCAATGAGATTCAAAAAATCCAGATCGAACTGGAAAGCCCCGGCAGCGTCACGGATCTTGATTCCGGAGAAACGCGCCGGCTGACCCCCAATCAAGTCTATGAAGTCGAGCCGGCGGGATTGGGGCAAATCCATTTTGACAACTGGATTCTCGGACCGCATTTGCGCGTGTCCGGCCAAAACCCTCAAAAACCCATCTGGCTCGGCGGCCGCCCTTACCGGGGCAGCCTGAAATTGCGCTCGGCCTCCTCCAAGTGGCTCAACATCGTCAATGAGCTGGACGTTGAAGATTACTTGAACGGAGTCTTGGCCAAGGAAATGGGCGAAAACTGGCCTGTGGAAGCCTTAAAGGCCCAGGCCGTGGTTTCCCGCTCCTACGCCTTGAGAGCCCTGAAGCGATCCGCCAATAATAACTTTGACTTAGGCAGCGACACCAGGTTCCAGGTTTACGATGGGACTCCCCGCACCGAAAAAATCGAGCGCGCGGTGCGGGAAACCGCGGGCGAAGTGCTGACCTACAAGGGAGACCTTCTGCCCGCCTATTTCCATTCCTGCTGCGGAGGCCACACGAGCTCGGTCAAAACCATTTGGCCGGATTCCGAGCCGGTGCCGGCGCCTCTTTCCGGCGTCTCCGACCGCTATTGCCGCCTCTCCCCCCATTACGGCTGGAAAGTTTTTTTGCCTCTGCCGGCAATTCTCTCGGCGTTGAAGCCGGATTATCCCGAAGTCAACAAGGTTTACTCTCTGCGGGTCATTCAGCGGGCGGCTTCCGGGTATGTCCGCTGGATCCGCATCAAGACCGACGCCGGAATGCTCGACCTGCTGGGCAACCGCTTCCGCCAAATTCTGGGCAGCGACCAAATCAAGAGCGCTTACATCACGCGCCTGTTCAGCTATCAAAATGGCTTCGCCATCCTCGGCCGCGGCTGGGGACACGGCGTCGGCATGTGCCAATGGGGCGCCAAGGCCCAGGCGGAGAAAGGAAAATCCTACAAGAGCATCCTTCGCTTCTATTTCCGGGGCGCGGCGATCGAGCACCGTGCAAATCTCTGATTTCATCTACGATTTCCCGGCGGCGCTGACCGCCACGCGCCCCGTTGAGCCGAGAGATCATGCCCGGCTTTTGCTCCTGGAAGGACCCGCCGCATCGCCGAGGCACCACCGCTTCTTTGAGCTCGGCCGTTTTCTAAGGCCCGGCGACTGCCTGGTCATCAACCAAACCAAGGTCCGGCGCGCAAAAATCACGGCGCGCAAGCCGGCGGGAGGGAGGATCGAGCTGCTGCTGCTTGCGCCCTATCCGGCCCCCTCCAAGTTGCTCCGGGGACCGGCGATCCCCCAGTGGGGGCCCCCCATCCATCCGGCCGTCCCCCTTTCCGCCTGCGCCGCGGCGCAGGGCGGTTCTTCCGTATGGCTGGCGCTTACCGATAAAGGCAAGCCGGGACTGCGGCTTTCGTGCCCCGGCGGCGTCTGCGCCACGCTCCTGGGCAAAACGGCCCGCGGCGAGTGGATTTGCGAATTTTCCCATCCCGATTTAGTTGCCTATATGGAGCGCCACGGCGAAATGCCCCTGCCGCCCTACATTGTGAAGGCGCGAAACAGAACCGGCGGAAATGCTCCGGCGGAGGCGGATGAAAAGAGTTATCAGACCGTTTACGCCCGGGCCGATGGTTCCATCGCCGCTCCGACCGCCGGCCTGCATTTCACCCCGGAGCTCCTGGATAACTTGAAAAATATGGGCGTCGCCGTGGCGGAAATCGTGCTGCACGTGGGCTGGGGAACGTTCCGGCCGGTTTTTTGCGAAACGGTCGAAGCCCACACGATGCTCGAGGAGTACTACCGGATATCCCCCGGGGCCGCGCGGGAAATCAACCGCACGCGAGATTCCGGCGGCCGGGTCGTGGCCGTGGGAACCACCTCGGTGAGAACTCTGGAAAGCGCCGCCGCGTCCTCCGGGAAAGCCCGCCTCCCGGACTCCGGCGGGGAGGGATGGACGAATCTCTTCATTTACCCAGGCCACCTATTCAAAATGACCGACGCTCTGCTCACCAATTTTCACCAGCCCAAATCTACGCCGCTGCTGTTGACAAGCGCCTTCTTCCGTTGGCGCCACGGGCGGGACGGCTTGATGGACGCCTACCGCTGCGCGATCGACAACCGCTACCGTCTTTATTCCTACGGCGACGCCATGCTTATCCTATGAGGGGCGCCGGGACGCTCCCCTCTTCTCCGTTTGAAGAGCTCCATCGCGACGCGCAAACCCGGGCCCGCGCCGGGACGCTCACAACGGCTCACGGCCGGATTGAAACGCCGGTCTTCATGCCGGTGGCCACCCAGGGCAGCGTCAAGGCCCTATCGCAGCAAGTCCTGCGCAATATTAAAGTGACGGCCATCCTCGCCAACACTTATCATCTGTATTTGAGACCGGGGCTGGAAATTCTGAAAAAGGCGGGCGGCCTTCACCGTTTCATGAATTGGGACAAAACCATTCTCACCGACTCCGGCGGCTACCAGATTTTCAGCCTTTCCCACTTAAGAAAAATCGAGGCGGGCGGCGTGACCTTCAAATCCCACCATGACGGAAGCCTCCACCGCCTCACTCCCGAAAAAGTCATCGAGCTTCAAGCGGGACTCGGTTCCGACATTTGGACCTGCCTGGACATCTGCCCCCCTTTCCCGTGCGAGGCCGAGGCGGCTCGAAGCGCGCTGGAGACCACGCAGCTCTGGGCGGAACGCTCTTGGCGCGCCTATGAAAAACTCGAAAAGCCCGCGCTCCTGTTCGGCATCCTGCAAGGCTCCTTCTATCCGGACCTGCGCCGCGAGGCCGCGGAGCACCTGCTCCGGCATCCCTTTCAAGGCATCGCCCTCGGCGGTTTTTCCGTGGGCGAGCCCAAGGAAAAGACCTGGGAAATTCTCGAGGCGACGCTCAAGGCGCTGCCTTTCGAAAAGCCGGTCTACCTGATGGGGGTGGGCACTCCAGAAGATTTATGGGAAGCCGTCGGCATGGGGGTGGACATGTTCGATTGCGTGTGGCCGACGCGCAACGCCCGCAACGGCCAGGTGATGACTTCCCAAGGCAAGCTCTACATAAAAAACCTCCAGTTTCGCGACGATTTCGGGCCGCTGGACCCGGAGTGCGGCTGCGAGGCCTGCCGAAACTACAGCCGGGCGTACCTTTCGCACCTCTTTAGGAGCCGCGAGCTTCTGGCGCATGAGATTCTTTCTTTACACAACGTCCACTTTTTGATAGAATTGATGCGTCAAATTGCCAGCAGCATCCGCGAAAACCGCTTCTTGGAAGCCAAAAAGCGGTTTTTAACTAAATGGAGGTCTCATGTCCCCTAACGTTCCGCCGGTGTGGATGAACTTTGTGCCCTTGATCGCTATCTTCCTTATATTTTACTTCCTCCTGATCCGGCCGCAGCAAAAGCAGATGCAAAACCACGACAAAATGCTCAAAAATCTCAAAAAAGGCGATCACATCCTCACCAACGGCGGACTCTACGGCGTCATCACCGCCGTGAAAGGCGCGGACCTGGAGGTCAAAATCTCCGAAGAAGTCAAAGTCCTGCTGGCTAAGTCCGGCGTCGCCAAACGCCTGGAAGAAACTCCGGCGCTCACCCAAAACGGCGTCGCCTCCACGCAAGGCTGATCCGCATAACATAGCGACCTAAACCAGAAGATGACTTCCCTCCAAGCGAAGTGGACCGGAATCGGAGCATTGCTGGTGATCAGCTTGTTCTTGCTGTTCCCGTCTTTGTCCTGGTACCGCCGTCCCGCCGCGGAAAGGGAAAAACTCGAAATGCGCCGCGAAAGGCCGAAATGGCTTTTAAATCTCGGCTTGGATCTCAAAGGAGGAACCCACCTCCTGATGGAAATCGACACCTCGCGCCTGGATCCCAGCGAGAAGGTCGATGACGCCGTGCAGCGCGCCATCCAGATTATCCGCAACCGCGTGGATCAATTCGGCGTGGCGGAGCCGCTCATCGCCAAACAAGGCGAGCGCTGGATCGTCGTGCAGCTTCCGGGCCTGAGCAATCCCCAGCAGGCCAAAGAGCTTATCGGAAAAACGGCGCTCCTGGAGTTCCGACTGGTGGACGACTCGGACGGCGGCCGCAAAGTTTTCGACAAGATCGCGACTCTGGCGGAGGGCCCCCTGCAAAAGGACGGCAGCCTGCACCCTGAAATCGCGAAGCTGATGCCGCCGGGAACGGTCCTGTTTCCGGGACGGGAAGACTCTCATTACCTGCTCAAGAGCAGCGTCGCCTTGACCGGCGCGTATCTCAAAAACGCCCTGGTGGACACGGGCGGGCAATTCGGTTTTCCCACCGTCAGCCTGCGCTTCAATCCGGAGGGCGCCGTCCTCTTCGACCAGCTCACCGGCGCCAACGTCGGCAAGAACCTCGCCATCGTTTTGGACGGGGTGGTTCACACCGCGCCCGTGATCAAGAGCCGCATCGGCGGCGGCACGGCGCAGATCGAGGGCAATTTCAGCATGGAGGAGGCGCGCAACATCGCGCTGGTGCTGCGCGCCGGCGCGCTCCCCGCCCCGGTGCGCATCATTGAAGAGCGCTCCGTCGGCCCCAGCGCCGGCGAGGACTCCATACGGGCCGGCACTCGGGCGAGCCTTATCGGCGTGCTGTTCTTGTTTTGCTTCATGGCCGTTTACTATAAATTTTCCGGCCTCGTCGCCAACCTCGCGCTGGCGCTTAACCTGGTCTTCCTGTTCGCGGGCATGGCCTATTTCAAAGCCACCCTGACGCTGCCGGGAATCGCGGGGATTATCCTCAGCCTCAGCATGGCCGTGGACGCCAACGTCTTGATTTTGGAAAGAATCCGGGAGGAGTTGGCGGCGGGAAAGATCGTCCGGATGGCGATCTCGGCGGGTTATGAGAAGGCCTGGTCGGCCATCCTTGACTCCAACGTCACCACTTGGCTGGCGGCCCTTTTCCTCTTCCAGTTCGGCTCCGGCCCCGTGAAGGGATTTGCCGTGACGCTGACCTTGGGATTGGTCGTCGGCGTTTTCACCGCGGTGGTCGTCACGCGCGCCATTTATGACGCGTGGCTCTCTTCCCGGCAATCTCCGCAGACTCTGAGCATATAAACCATGCAAATCATCAAAGAAACCCACATCGACTTTCTCGGCAAATGGAAATGGACCATCGGCCTTTCCGTGGTCCTATGCGCGGCCGGCGCCGTCTCCATCCTTTCCAAGGGCGGGCTCAATTACGGCCTGGACTTCACCGGAGGGACGCTCCTGCAGTTGGAGACCGAACCGGCCATCCCCATTAAATCCGTTCGGGACGCGCTGCAAACGCACGGTTTTCCCAACGCCCAAATTCAGACGGTCACCGGCAAGAACGCCTTTTTGGTGCGCGTGAAGGGTTCCCAAGAGAACGTCGAGGCGGTCGCCTCGCAAATCACCGAGGCCCTTCGCAAAACCTTTCCTCAAAACACATTTCAAGAGGTCCGCCGGGAATACGTCGGCCCCGCCGTGGGCGACTACCTCATCCGCCAGGCCCTCAAAGCCTTCGCTTTTTCCCTCCTGGCCATCATCATTTATGTCGCGTTCCGCTTCAAGAACCCGGTTTGGGGGATGGCGGGCGTCATCGCCCTCATCCATGACGTTTGGATCACTCTCGCGGCTTTCTCCTGGACCAACCGCGAAGTGGACTTGGTCATCGTCGCGGCGCTGTTGACCATCGCGGGCTATTCGATCAACGACACCATCGTCATCTTCGATCGCATGCGGGAAAACATGCGCAAGAACGTGAAAATGCCGTTCGGCGAGATGACCAACCTGAGCCTCAACGAAACGCTGTCGAGAACCCTGATCACCAACTTGACGGTGTTCTTCGCCGTCGTCGCGTTGTTGCTCTTCGGAGGCGACGTCCTCCATAATTTCGCGTTTGCCATGTTCTGCGGATGTATCGCCGGGACCTATTCGACCATCGGAATCGCCGCCCCGCTCGCGTATTTATGGGAAACCCGGCATTCGGAGAGATCAACCTATGCGGAAAATCAAAAACTTCAAGATCAACCTGCGCCTGCGGGAAATTCAACGCAGAGCAAAAAAAGAAAAATTAAATATTGAGGACCCGCTCCTCGCCGACGAGAGCCGGCTGGAGTTCTTTCTCTCCGAGTTGGGGCAAGGCATGGCGCCGGCCGTCGTCTTTGACACTTTTCCCCCGTCCAGCGAGGCCTCGGACGTTCTGGCGCCCGTGCCCGGCTTGGCTTTCAGCTTGGCGGCCGTGACGCTGGGGGAAACTCCCTCGGCGCGGCTTGAGGCCGCGCGTTCCGGCGGCAACACGACCGAGGCGCGGCTTATAGAGATCGCGGCCGAAGTGGGGCTTGAGGCGGCGGCGCGGTTTTTGCTTTCTATTCTGGAGACGGAAGCGACCCTGGACCGCTGTGAGTTGAGCCCGCTTCAATATCTGACGGAGCCCCAACTGATCGCCGGCGCCGCCAAGTTGCTCGATGTTTCCAAGATCGGCGTCTGCCCGGCGGCCCCGGAGACGGAACTCGCCTATCCGCTTCGCCCGAGCCTCTCGCGCCTTTTCAGCGTCAGTTGGATTTCCAAGTCCCGAACCCGCCGCAGACCCGCTCAAATAACGATCTAAGGGGTCGTAACGAAATAATATGCGCAATTGGGAGGCCCGGCTTTGAGACGAATCCGAGGCGCGAGTAGGGAGCATAGCAGTGGCTATGTGACCGATCGAGCAACGAAGGAGTCGTCCAAAGAGGGGCCTCCCCGAAGGGCCAGGGCGCTATTGGGCTGCGACTGCGTCTTTCATCGCTCACATACCGCTGCGGGTATGCTCGCTCTTCAATCCTTGTCTCGCTCCAAGATCGCCCTGGTCAATTGTTCATATTATTTCGTTACGACCCCGAAGTGAGACCGCTGCTGCGGCGCCTGCTGAGCGCTCTCGCCCCCAAGCTGGCGTATGGGTATCTCAAGTGCGTCGCTTGGACGACGTCCATTCGCTGGCTCGACGCCGAAGCGGTCTCCGCGCTGGAAGCCGAGGGTAAAAACTTTCTGTACGCCTTCTGGCACGGCCGCCAGTTATTTTTCACGATTTCTCACCGCGAACAGCGGGCCGCCATCATGGTCAGCCAAAGCCGGGACGGCGACATCATCGCCGAGGTTATGCGCCTGTCTGGCCTGAAGGCCGTTCGCGGCTCCTCCTCCAGGGGCGGCGCCGGGGCGCTTAAAGAAATGATGCGCTGCATACGCTCCGGCCTTCATCTCGGCATTTCTCCCGACGGCCCGCGCGGGCCCCTCAAGCAGGTCCAGCCCGGCGCCCTTTACCTGGCGCAGAGGCTCCACATTCCCATTGTCCCCATTTCCAACGGCCTCAAGCGCTCCCTCGTCGTCGGCACATGGGACGAATTTCACATCCCGCTTCCGTTCAACCGCGCCGCCATCGCCCATGGAAAACCCATTTACGTCGCCCCGTCGGATTCCATCGAAGAAAAATCCAAGGAGCTTCAAGCCTCCTTGAATGAGGCGGACCTTCGCGCCGATGCGGCCGCCAAAGCGCCATGACGGCGTGGATGGCAACATACAATCTTTTTTACCTGCCGGCTCTGGCGGCCGTTTTAACCGGCTTTTTTTTCTCCAAACGCAGAAAAATGCTCGGCCGCTGGCGCGAGGAAATCGTCGAGCGGCTGTTTCCCCCTGTGGAGCTCATCCGCCAGAAAGCGGGAAACAGGCCTCTGCTCTGGATGCATGCGGCCTCCGTCGGCGAGGTGCATGCCGCGAAGGGATTGCTGCGGGCGCTCAAGAAAAAGCGTCCAGAAACTTTCATTCTATTGAGCACGACGACGCGGAGCGGAAAGGAAGCGGCCGCCAAAATCGCCGAAGCGGAGTGGGTCCTGCTTTTCCCGCTGGACTTTTATCCGGCGCTGAGCCGCCTCCTGCGGCTTCGCGTCAAACTGCTGCTGCTGGTGGAAACCGAGCTTTGGCCCAATCTGATTTTTCTGGCCCGCCGCCGCGGCGCGGCCATCGCCGTGGTCAACGGGCGGCTCTCGGAGCGCAGCTTTCCGCGATACCGGCGCGCCCGCTTTTTCCTGTCGGCGCTTTTGGGCCGCATCGACCTTTTTTGCGTCCAAGAGCCGGCGGACGCGGAGCGCTTCATCGCCTTGGGCGCCGGGGCGGAGCGCACCCGGCCGGTGGGCAACCTGAAATACGACGCGGCTCCCCAAGATTCCCCGGAAATCACCGGCCTTATCGATAATAAATTGTCGCGTCTGGGATGGTCCGCCGCGGAGGACCCAATTTTCTTGGCGGGCAGCACGCACCCGGAAGAAGAAGGGGACGTGCTGCGGGGTTATCTCGCGGCGCAACGCCGCTTCCCGCGTCTCAAGCTTGTCCTGGCTCCCCGGCATCTCGACAGGCTCGCCGAAACGCTCGCCTACCTTGAGGCCTGCGGCGTATCCTGGACCCTCTGGGACGGGGCCGGGGGCGAGTCCCCGCGTTGCCTTGTGGTCAACCGCCTCGGTCTCCTGAGCGTCCTGTATGGACGGGCCCGCATCGCCTTTGTCGGCGGAACGCTGGCCGATAGGGGAGGCCACAATCTTTTGGAGCCCGCGCAAAAGGGAATCCCCGTGATGTTTGGCCCGCACACCTCCAATGTGCCGCAAATCTCCCGGCGTTTGGTGGAGGCGGGCGGCGGCATGCAGGTGACGAACGGGCAGGAAATCGGGGCCCGTCTGGTGGAAGCGCTCGCCGATCCCGGCGGCCTGGCCCGCCAAGGCGCGGCCGCCCGCCGCGCCGCCGCCTCCTTCCAGGGCGCCGTCGAAAGGACGCTTTTGGAGTTGGAGCCCTTCCTCAATTCCCCCCGCCCCGAAGCGACGCTCCCCAGGACCGCAGGCCATGCCCCATAGAAACGCTCTGCCCGCTCCCGTGCTGATCGAGACCCAGGAGGCCCTCAAAGAAACGGCGCCGCGTTTGCGGCAAGCTGGGGAGATAGGCGTGGACATAGAATCCAACAGTTTCTACGCCTACAGCGAGAAGGTCTGCCTGATTCAATTTTCCACCCGCCAGCAAGATTTCATCGTTGACCCACTTTCCGTCAAGGACCTCTCCGCCTTGGCCCCGATTTTCCATGATCCGGGGGTTGAGAAAGTCTTCCACGCGGGCGAGTACGACATCCTTTGCCTCAAGCGCGACTACGGTTTTAAAATCGTCTCCATATTCGACACCATGGTCGCCGCGCAAGCGTTGGGATTGGACGCCTTGGGGCTGGCCCCCATCGTCGAAAGGCGATTCGGGGTGAAGCTCTCCAAGAAGCTGCAGCGCGCCGACTGGGCCAAGCGCCCGCTCACGCCGGAGCATGTGGCGTACGCCCGCCTGGATACGCACTATCTCCTGCCGCTGCGCGATATGCTCAAGCGAGAACTCGAACAAAGGGGGCTGCTGCGGGAAGCCCTGGATGAATTTCACCGGCAAACGCTGGTCGAACCCGTTTCAAAAACCTTCGACCCGCAAAGTTTTTGGCGTTTGCCGGGCGCCCGGAATCTGCAGGCGCAGGCCAAAGCCGTGCTTCAAGCTCTGCACTGCTACCGGGAAAAGAAGGCCGCCGCCCTGGACCGGGCGCCTTTCCGGGTCTTGCCCGAAGAGCTCCTGGTGCGTTTGGCCGGCGAGCAGCCGCGAAGCATGGATTGCCTGCGCCGGGTTAAAGGCATGAGCCCCTATTTGGCGGCGCGCTTCGGCGGCGACATTCTCGCGGAAATTGAAAAGGGTTTGCGCTCGCCGCCGGTGGAAAAACCGCCTGAACGCCGCGAAACGGAACTTTGGGACGGCCCGACGCGGCGGCGTTACGAAGCTCTGCGCGGATGGCGAAAGCTGCAGGCGGAAAGGCGCGGCGTCAATCCCGCCGTCATCATGCCCAATGAGCATCTCCGCGCTCTGGCGCAAGCCCCGTGCGCCTCCAAGGACCCTGCGCTTTGGCTGACGGCTTTGAGCCCCTACAAACGGGAAACCTACGGCGAAGAGCTATCCCGCCTTTTGGCCGAAATACCGCCGGCCGGGAAAGCCTTCTTCCGAAGAGGCCGCCGCTCCCGCTCCCGCAATGCCTGAATCGCATCGATGCGCGCCGGGAATTTGTTGAAATCCCCTTTCATTATGGCTTTTAATAAGGTAGACTCTAGGGAGCAAAGTTGCGGGGGTTGAGATGCGCGTGAAGGAGAAAATGAAAACCAAGGAAGAATCGAATCATTGTCCGTTTTGCGGTGCCGCGGTGGCCATGTCCGGACCCAACTGCGGCGCCTCCAACTGCCTCAACAAGCAAAAGCTTTTCAACGATCTTATGTCTTACTCCAATTGGGACCAGGCGCTGCGGCTTTGCGACTCGAAATTCCTGGCAAAAAAGGAAAGCTTGGCTCCGGCTCGCGGCGTAAAAATCCGCATCAACAAAAGATCCCCGTCGTTTCTTAACTGACAGCGGCCCGGCGGCCGCCCCGTCGCCCTTCAATCCTCACCGCATCCATCGCGCCACGCAACGAGTATATGTCAGTGAGTCAAATCATTGGGTTATTGTTTGCCGGGTCCTTGGGCGGGTTTTTGCTTCTTCTCGTATTTTTCGAACAGGGCGGCGACGCGCTCGGTCACCTCGGCCAGCCCGAAAGGTTTGGGCAAATAATCGTCGGCGCCGGCCTCAAGCCCCATTTTGCGGGCGATGTCCGGTCCTTTGCCGGTCATCACGATAATAGGGATGTGGGAGAGTTCGGGGCTTTGGCGCACCGTGCGGCAAATCTCCATGCCGTCGGTGCCGGTCAAAATGATATCGAGCATAATCATGTCCGGCTGCCGGTCCCAAATGGCTTCCATAGCGCTTTCCACGTTGGTGGCCAACGCGACGTCATAGCCCGCTTCCTCCAAAATCGTGCCCAGCAGATCCCGCATCCCCATTTCGTCCTCAACGACTAAAATCGTTTTTTTATTCGATCCCATAATTTTCTCCTGGGCCCCCGCCCTCTCCACCTGTTATACCTCTTTTTGACGCCGCCGCTCAACGCATTCCGCGGTCCTACGTCCCGCATAGGACCTAAGGCCCATAGGGCCACCGACGAGAATTGATATAATTAGGGTATTCATGGACCTGACCAGGCCCCAAAGGATTCTGGTGATCCGGTTGTCTTCTTTGGGAGACGTGGCTCTAACGGCGCCAGTTTACCGAAATCTGAAGGCCGCTTGGCCCGACGCCCATATCGCCGTTTTAACCAAACCGGCCTACGCCCCGCTGCTCGCCGACCATCCCTGCGTCGACGAGGTGATCGCTTTCACCGGACTTGTCGCCTGCCTGCGGCATCTCCGGCGGCGCCATTTCACCCATCTCCTGGACCTGCACGCCAATTGGCGTTCTTTTTGGATACGGAAGCTCTCCGGGATTCCGCAGCAAAGCCGCTACCAAAAAAACAGCTTTTCCCGAAGGCTTTTCGTCCTATTTCGCAAGACCTCCGCGAGTCTGCAGAAACATACTTTGGACCGATATTTGGCGGCCCTCACAGTGTGGGGAATTGAAGCGCGGCAGCGGAGCCTCCTGCTCGCCGACGCGCTAAAATCTCCGATGACCGGGGCCCCGATTTCCCCAAAGAACATCCTTGTCATTCAAACGGCTTTTTTAGGGGACCTGGCGTTGACCAAGCCCTTAATCTTGAAGCTCCAAGAGCTTTTTCCGCACGCGCCGCTGAGCGCGCTCATCCGGCCGGAGATGGCCGCGCTGCTAAGCGACGTGGAGGCAATCACGCTGATTTTGGACGACAAGAAAAGGCGCCACAAAGGCCTGCTCGGAACGTGGCGGCTCGTCCAGGAACTCCGCCAACGCCGCTTCGATCTGGCCGTCATACCGCATCGCTCGCTCAGAAGCGCGCTCATCGCCTTTCTCTGCGGGATTCCGAAGCGAGTCGGTTTTGCCGCCAGCGCGGGCAAATGGCTTTTGACGGACGCGCTGTCCTTCAACTGGTTGATGCACGACCGGGACAGAAACCTGTCGCTGATCCATGCGGTTTCGGCCAACGGCGGCGCCGTCTCCGAAAGCGCCCCGCTCAACGGGAAAAGCGCCTCTCCCAGGACCTCCGGCGACGCCGTTTTTTCCAGGCTCCGGGGGGCGGGCATCCGGGACGGCGAGGTCCTGGTGGGCGTGCATCCCGGTTCCGTGTGGCCCACTAAAAGATGGCTTCCCGAGCGGTTTTCCCAACTCATCGCCCGGCTCGATGCCCAGGGCCTGCGAGCCGTCATCATCGGCGAAAGCCGCGACGCTTCTTTGGCCCGGCAAATCCTCTCCGGCGCGGGAAATCCCGCCGGCGCGCTGGATTGGACCGGCCAAACCGGATTGGCGGAATTGATGGCGTTGATGCGCCACTTGAGGCTATTTATCACCAATGACTCCGGCCCTATGCACATCGCGACTTCCTGCGGCGTGCCCACCTTGGCCATTTTTGGGCCGACGACCAAGGAACTCGGCTTTTTTCCTTACGGAGACGCGCACCGCGTGGTGGAGTCGGACTTGGAATGCCGGCCCTGCAGCCTTCACGGCGGCCGCGCCTGCCCGTTAGGGCATTTTCTGTGCATGAAGCTTATCACCGTGGACCAAGTCCACGCCGCGGCGATGGAAATGCTGAGGCAGCATGAAAATTGTTCAAATTATTGACGAACCCTGGGACAGCGGCATCACTCACTATGCGCTGAGCCTGGCCCAAGGTCTCGCGGAACAAGGACACGCCGTGACCGTCTGGGCACTGCGCGGCGCTTTCCCATTTGAGGCAGCCGAGCGCCTGGGACTTTCAACGCAGGACTGCCGGCGGCCTTGGCTGCGTTTTTGGAAGCTGCGCCGCTGGTTGATCGAAAACAAGATCGAACTCCTGCATGCGCACACCGGCTCGTCCCATGTCTTGGCCTGCCTCCTGGCCGCAGCCCTCAAGCCCGCGCCTAAGGTCGTGCGCTCTTGGTCGGACTCGCGCCTGCCCCAACGGCGGCCGGGACGGCTTTGGCTTCTCAAGCGCACCGATGGCCTGATCGCCGCCAACCGGCTGATTTTGAGCTCTCTGGCCGCCCAATTTCCTTTTATTCCCGCCGCGGAAATTTTTCAGGGAATACGC
>JACQRQ010000113.1 GCA_016206405.1 Elusimicrobiota bacterium
CCAGCCGCCTGGGGCTTCCTGCGTCCACTCCTTCCTGACGACGGCGTCCGCGCCTTCGGGCAGGATAGCCCCCGTCATTATCTTGGCGGCTTCTCCGGGCATGACCTTCATGCGGGGAGAAGCCCCCGCGGCTACCGCGCCTTTGAGTCTTACGATGGCGGGCGATTTTGGGGAGGCTCTCCGGCAGTCGCGCGCGCGCACGGCATAGCCGTCCATGGCGGAATTGTGAAAAGGCGGCAGGTCCAGACGGGCAGCCAGGTCCCGGGATAACGCGCGCCCGCAGGCGTCGGCCAGAGCCGCCCGCTCCGCGGACAAAATGCGGACGTTGTCCAGGATTTTCTTCAAGGCTTGCCGGGGATCGAGCATGGCGCAGAATCTCTCGCGGCGTTCCGGCGCCGGCCTCTATCGCCGCGCCGCTCCGGCTAGTTCAGCGGGATGCGGCTCTTGTTGGCCGCGAGCCAGGAATCGAAGGTCTGCAGGCGCGGGTTGACCTCCTTGGAGAAAGCGATGGGCCGCGCCGCGCAGAAGTCGGCGTTGAAGTCCCGCTTGTATTGGAACATGTTGCCGAGGTCGTCCGCGCCCGGGAAGCCGAACCCGCGGTAGGTTTTGGGGGAAACGGCGTTGTAAGCCACGGGCTGTCCCAGGGCTTTGGAAAACTTTTCCGCCATCTGGGCGCCGGTGAGGTGCTCGCCCGCGATGCCCACTTTTTTGCCGGCCAGAGCGGCGCCCTTCTTGAAGACTCCCAGGGCGCAGCCGCCGATGTCCTCGGCGGCGATGCCGGGCAGCTTCGCGTCTCCCATGGGCAGGACGATGGAGAACTTCCCATCCGGCCCTTTCTTCGGCCCCATGCCGAAGTAGATGAAGTTGTCCCAGTAGAAGGAGGTCAGCAGGATGGTAGCGGGAACCCCGCTTTCCAGGAAAAAGCGATCCGCCTCGCCCTTGGCGTCGAAGTGGGGCACCTTGTACTTGCCCTTCAAGGTCGGCATGCGATTGTCGCTGAGCGGCACCTTCTTGCGGGTGTCGTCCAGGGAGGACCAGATTACGTGCTTGAGGCCCGCCGCCTTTGCGGCCTCGGCCATGGCCTTCGCCTGCTCCAATTCCTTTTCGGGAGAGAAATGGGCCCAGAAAAAAGTGACGCAGTAGGCTCCGTAGGCTCCCTGGAAGGCCGCGCGCAAGCTGGCGGCGTTGTCCACGTCGGCCTGGATGACTTCGGCGCCGGCCGCGGCGAGAGCCTTGGCCTTGTCGGAGCCCGGATCGCGCGTGATCGCGCGGGCGGCGAATTGCCCGCTCTTGTCGCTCAAAATGGCCCGCACGAGCCCGCCGCCTTGCGCGCCCGTCGCCCCTAGAACTGCGATAATTTTCTTGTCTGCCATGATACCCTCCTGAACGTAGATTTGATTTGTCGCCCGCAACGGCGCCGGCTTTGAACCTATGATGGCATTAAGGACAGCGAAATTTCAAGCCCGTCGTCGGAGGGCAGGCGGATTCAAATGACTCGTGCCCGCCTCGCAGATGCGTCACCGGCCCACCTTGCGCGATACCGTTTGAAGTGTTAAAATTAGATTGTGGGGACCAAATTGGCCTCTAATTTTTTGGGAACAAACCTGACTAATTTAGTAAGGAATACGCCCTTGGTTCAATTGAGCCGTTTTAAGGGCCTTCCGGAAGGCATCGCTCTGTGCGCTAAATTGGAGAAATTCAACCCGGGAGGCTCGGTCAAGGACCGCCCCGTCGTTTGGATGATCGAGGAAGCCATACGGCGCGGGCATCTGACCCCCGGAAAAACAATCTTGGACGCGACCTCCGGCAATACCGGGATCGCCTATGCCTGGGTCGGGGCCCTGCTTGGATTTCCGGTCCTCTTGGCGGTGCCCAAAAGCGCCAGTTTGGAGCGCAAGAAACTGCTTGAGATTTACGGCGCGCGCGTCATCGCCACCGATCCCATGGAGGGTTCCGACGGCGCCATCCGCAAAGCCCGCGAGATTTATGAAGCATCTCCGGAGAAGTATTATTACGCCGACCAGTACGGCAATCCGGCCAACTGGAGGGCGCACTACGAAAGCACTGGGCCGGAAATCTGGGAACAGACCCGGGGCGAGGTGACCCATTTCGTCGCCGGACTGGGGACCAGCGGATCCTTCACCGGCACGGGGCGTTTTTTGAAGGAAAAGAATCCGGACATCCGCCTGGTTTCGGTGCAGCCGGATTCGCCGCTTCACGGCTTGGAGGGTTTAAAGCACATGGAAAGCTCCATCGTGCCGGGCATTTATGACCCAGGACTGGCCGATGAAAACATTTTTGTGTCGACCGAGCAGGCCCAAAGCATGGTGCTGCGCTTGGCGCGCGAAGAGGGCGTTCTGGCGGGTCCTTCCTCCGGGGCGGCGTGGGCGGCGGCGCTCCAGTTGGCGAGCCGACTTCGGGAAAACGGCCGGAAGGCTCTCGTCGTGGCCCTTTTTCCCGACGGCGGCGAGCGCTACTTGAGCGAGCGATTTTTGGAAGACATCTCCGGAGTTAAGACGTGAGCCTGGCGATTTCGCGCGAACTTTTAGAACAGTTGGGACGGCACGTCCGCGGCGGTTTTCCGTTGGAGTGCTGCGGGTTGATGATAGGCCGCCTGGACGGAAGCGGCTCCGCCGTGGAAGAGGTCCGGCCTCTCAAAAACGCCTGGCAGGGCGGCGATTTGGAGCGGCGCTATGCCATCGACCCGCGGGATTGGATCAGCATTGAAAAAGAATTTTCCGGCATGGAACGGGGCATTATCGGCGTTTACCATTCCCATCCGCGAGCGAGCGCCCAGCCTTCCGCCTTCGACGCCGAGAGGGCTTGGCCCAATACCTTTTATCTGATTTTGAGCGTGCCCGAAAACGGACCCATCGCCGCCCGCTGCTGGAAATTGGACGAAAAAGATGGCATGATGAGAGAAACGGAATTGGAGATCGGAGAAGGCGCGCGCATGGCGGCAGGAGAATAACATGTCTGTCAAAATCCATATACCGACGGCCCTAAGAGCTTACGCCGACAAGCAGGAAGTCGTGGAAGTTGAGGGACAAACGGTGGGGGAAGCCCTCAACAACCTCGGCGCCCGCTACGGCCAGATTAAAAAGCACCTTTTTAACGAAGAAGGGGAGCTTAGAAATTTTGTCAATGTCTATTTGAACGACGAGGACGTCCGCTCCCTACAAGGGGGAAAAACCGCCGTGGCCAAGGGCGACAGCTTGATGATCGTTCCGGCCATCGCCGGCGGAGCCCCTCCGGCCTCCCCGTCGCGCGCCGGCGCCCCGGCGGCCTCTCTCACGCCGGAGGAAATTCAGCGCTATGGCCGCCACCTCATCATGCCCGAAGTGGGCATGCTGGGCCAGAAAAAGATCAAAGCCGCCAAGGTGCTTTTGGTCGGCACCGGCGGGCTCGGCTCTCCTCTGGGTTTGTACTTGGCGGCCGCCGGAGTGGGCCGCATCGGGCTTGTGGATTTTGACGTTGTCGAGTTCAGCAATCTGCAGCGGCAACTGCTTCACTCCACGGGCGACGTGGGACGCAAGAAGCTGGATTCGGCCAAAGAGCGCCTGTTGGAGGTCAACCCCAACGTCCGGATCGAAACGCATGAGATCCGGCTGGATTCCGGAAATGCCCTCGATATTCTCAAAGACTACGACATCGTTGCCGATGGAACGGACAACTTCCCGACGCGCTACCTGGTCAACGACGCCTGCGTGCTGCTGGGAAAACCAAATGTCTACGCCAGCATATTCCGCTTCGAAGGGCAGGTGTCCGTCTTTTGGGCGCAGCGCGGCCCCTGCTATCGATGTCTCTACCCTGAGCCGCCGCCGCCGGGGCTGGTGCCTTCCTGCGCGGAAGGCGGGGTATTGGGAGTTCTGCCGGGAGTCGTGGGAGCGCTTCAGGCCACCGAAGTTATCAAGCTCATCGTGGGCCAAGGCGAGCCCTTAATCGGCAAGCTGCTGCTCTTTGACGCCCTCAAGATGGAATTTAAGAAGCTCAATCTAAGAAAAAATCCAAGCTGTCCCGTCTGCGGCAAGAACCCGACGGTCAAAACGCTCATCGATTACGAGGCGTTCTGCGGCCTGGGAAAGGAGTCTTCCGTGCAACAGGAATCCGCCGTGCCCGAGTTGACCGTGCAAGAGCTCAAAAAAAAGCTGGACAAAAAAGAGGAATTCTTCATTTTGGACGTCCGCGAGCCGCATGAATACGAAATCTGCAAACTGCCGGGCTCCAAACTCATCCCCCTGGGACAGCTTCCGGAACGGGTGAGCGAGCTGGATTCAGCCGACGAGATCGTCGTTCATTGCAAGATGGGCGGACGCTCGGCCAAGGCCGTGCAGTTTCTGCTTCAATCCGGCTTCAAGAAAGTGAAGAACCTGGCCGGGGGAATAGACGCCTGGGCCGAGGATATCGACCCTTCCGTTCCGCGCTACTAAAGGAACCAGCGCCCGCCCCAATGCCGGAGCTGCCTGAGGTTGAGACGTTGGTTCGGCAGCTTCGGCCGCTTCTTTTGGGCAAGGTGTTGCGCCGAGCCTTGCTGCGCGATCCCTCCGCCTTTTCCCACTCGCCGATCCGGCCGTCTCAAAGGAATCTCGGATTATTGCGCGGCTTGCGGGTGCTTTCGGTGGGCCGCCGCGGCAAGATGGCCGTGATCGGCCTGGGCGCCCCGATGGGCGGAGCGCCGCTGTCGGTGGCGGTGCACCTGCGCATGACCGGGCAGATCCTTTGGGGGCCGCCGCATCCGGCGGCCCGCGCGCTCTTTGAGTTTCAACACTGCGCGGACGCGCTAAGCTACGTCGACGTCCGGCGGCTGGGCAAGATTTATTTGGGCGAAAC
>JACQRQ010000114.1 GCA_016206405.1 Elusimicrobiota bacterium
GTACCACTCTACCACTTTACCGCTATGCTTAATCGGAAATTAGTTTTTGCCGTCATCACTCTATCACTTTACCACTTTACCACTTTACCACTCTCTTCATATGCCGCGGAGGTCACGCCGCTTTATAACTTACAGGTTCTCGGCGGCCAATACTTCTTCCAGGGGGAGCGGGGCAACTTATCCGGCAATATCAACGCCTTTTTCGCGCCGGCCATAAAGCTGGACGACCGCTGGACTCTGCTTCCCACCTACACGGGCTTTTATCAGGGCACCAAGCAGGTGATGGATATCGTGGGGGCGGGAACTCTGTTTCAGGAGCAGCAGGACCACCGCTTTTCCTTCAAGGGCGTGTTCACCCCTCAGGAAAGCTGGCAAATCAAGCCGTACCTCAGCTACAAGATGGAGCTTTTGAAGGAAACCAAGGATGAGAAGTGGTTTAAGGGGCTCTTCGACTATCACCGGCCCGGGCTGGGCGTGGAGATAGAGCACGTTTATAAGGATCCATTTTCCTTCCGGTTCGGCTACGATTTCAACTACACGTTTTTCAACAATTACACCTCCCTGGAGTCCCAGCAGGCCCTGGATTTCGGGGGCGGGCCGTTGGCCCGGGAGCTGGTGGGTTCGCGCGTCGTCGACTATTTCTCCAACAGCGTGAACGTGGGCGGCAGCGCGCCTTTGGGCAAGTCGGTTTTGGAGGGTATGTATTTGTTTTCCATGCAGAACTATCCCAACCAGCACATCGTGGACGCCGCCGGCGCGTTGACCAATCCCCTGCGAAAGGACGTCTCCCACTACTTGGACGCCTCCGTCCGCAGGCCATCCAGCCTCGGTCCCGGCGTCAAGATGATGTCCCGCTTCGGGCTGGGCTTTTTTTATTTGCAGTCCGACCAGAACAACTACGACGCGTCCCGCACCCAGTTTCTGGAAAGCTACTATGATTTTTACGAGCTTAAAGCCACCCCCGGGGTTGAGTTTCTCATGGGCGATTCCGAGCGGCCGTTTTCAGTGGGGCTCGGGGTCACCACTTGGTACCGCAGTTATCCAAACCGCCCCACCCAGGACGCGGCGGGAGCGTATCGCTCGGAGAAGCTGAGGCAGATCAATTTCGCCGTCTCGGCGACGGCGCGCTACCCCATGACGGAAAATTTCAGCTTGGTGGGCAATTTCCAGTACGGCCGGTCGAACTCCAATATGGATTTCCAGCAGTTCTACCGCTACGACTACAGCTCGGTGAATTATTTATTCGGATTTAAGTACGATTATTAATAAGAGAAGTGATAGAGCGGCAGGGAAGAAGTGGTAAAGTGGTAAGTAAAGAGTGGTAGAGTGATATTGGGGGAAGTGGTAGAGTGATAGAGTGGTAAAGTGACGGAAGAGAAGTGGGAAGTGATAGAGCAAACGGGTGATTGAGAAACTTAAAAAAATTGGATTAACGGTCCTTATAACGGCTCTATTTTCGGCGCCGGTTGGGGCGGCGGTTCTCACCTGGGACGGCGGGGGGACAACCAACGGCGCTTCGGAAGGGGCCAATTGGGTAGGCGACCTGGCGCCGCAGCCGGGGGACAGCGTTCGGTTTGATTCCACCAACGCTACCAAATACTGCCTATGGAACATGAATGAGGTCACCCTTTCCACCTTCACGATGGACGTGGGCTTTTCGAGCTCCGTGGTGATGAGCGCGAGCTCGGTCACATTCAGGGGGCACTTCGAGATTCATGCCGGCACTTTCTCGGCTCAGATCTCGAGCGTGGCGGTGCATGGGCATTTCCTGCAAGATGGCGGAAAATTCGACGGAGGGTTCAGCACGTTCTCCTTGGCCGGCAGCACCGCCGCCTATATCAAGGTTTTGCCGGGCTCTTTTTATCACCTCATTATTGATAAGACAGGCTCCGGGTTTATGCTTCCGCTTTTGAGCAATGTCGAGGTCCACGGCGATTTGACTCACCGGGGCGGGGTTTTGGACGTGGCTACCTACACCCTCAAGGTGGATGGTCGGACTCTCTTGGAGGGGAGCGGCAGCCCTCAGCTCGACGTCAATTTTGGCACCGCGGACCTGGGTGGACCTCTGACCATAGGCTACGACGCGGCGCTTTATCTGCCCAATCCTTCCGCCACCTTGATTTTGCACTCGGACGCCGAAGTGAACGACATCGGCGGGTTCTACGCGGATCCATTTGGCTACGGCGTCTTTAATGCAAATCCGAACAACTATGCCAACCTGGTGGGCGCTTCGACCCATGTTTTCCGGGTCAACGGCGCCGGGGCTGCTTTCGTCGGCCTGTCCATCAACGGACTTAAGTCAAACGGCGTGCGCTTCGAGATCACCGGGCTTGAAAAACTCAGCGTGCCGTTGGCGTTGAATGGCTTCGAGTTCACCAACACAGGCGAGGGCCTGGCGGCGCTCACCTTCGGCGTCTCCTCCTCCACGAACGTGGTCCTCAATAAGCCGTCCTTCGGCGTCGGGGTCTCCACCAACATCAACGCCTCGGCCCTGACGGCGACCTCGACCATCACCGTCAAGGACGCTCTGGGATCGAAAGCCGGCAGCGGCTACGAGGTTGACCCGAAGGGCGTGGTCCAGTGGCTTCCGGAGCCCCCGACGGGAACATTTACGGGGGACTTCAGCCAGGCGGGCGGAGCCGTCTTTGACAACGCCGGAAACGCGGCCGGTGGGATGGCTGTCGCGGTCGACGCGAGCACGAA
>JACQRQ010000017.1 GCA_016206405.1 Elusimicrobiota bacterium
AACGGAGTGGTAAAGTGGTACAGTGGTAAAGTGGTGGGTAACGGAGTGGTAAAGTGGTACAGTGGTAAAGTGGTGGGTAACGGAGTGGTAGAGTGGTACAGTGGTAGAGTGAGGACGAATCAAAAACAAAAAAAGTTATTCCACTTATCACTTAGCACTCTACGACTTTATCACTTTACCACTCTATCACCTTCTGCCCTGCCACTCTACCACTTTACCACTGTCATTGAAGACCTTAAGGTGTCATAAAGGAGAGAAAAGCCTATGGTCGTCTTCGTGTTATGCAAGCTGGTCGCCGGTTTGGAGCAAAAAGCGCTGGCGCAAATCCGCGCCACGCGGGGCGTCAAAGAAGTCTATTTGACCTTCGGGCCTTGGGACGCCATTTTGACGGCCGAGGCCGACACTCTCGACAAGCTCAGCACTTTGGTCGTGCGCGAAATCCGCGGCATCCACGGCGTGCAGACCACCGAAACTCTGGTCACTACCAACGTTTGAGAATGCGCTTTCAGGTTTTTCGCTTCGCGGCGCCCGCCGTGTTTTGGGCACTGGCATCCTGCCGCACATCCCCGCCCCCGTCCTCACCGACAGCCGCTTCGCCGGCGGCCGTGTGGCAGCTTGAGCCTTACGGCGCGCCGGATGAAAGTTTCGCCTGCCAGGTGCCCTCCGGCTGGGCGCTCGAGCAGCAAGAGGTGATTCCCAGAGCCACGCGTGTCTTTTGGGCGCGCGAGCCGGGCAAAGAAGAAGCCTCGGGAGCCGCGACTTCCCCTGGGGATTCTGGGTCCCAGGACATGTCACGCTCCACCGGAGCTTCCACCGTTCCTGAGCTCCGCGAAGGGGCCGTCCCTGGGGCTGCGAACGGCCGGAGCGGCGCCACTGGCGCTTCAGGCGCCCCTGCCGAGAGGGCAGGGACCCAGGAAGCCCCGGAGCGCATCGAAGTCCATTTCTATCCTTCCGGCGGGCTGTTTTACAGAAATGCGGAGGATTTTATCTCCGCAAAGCGCGTTCCATCCGACAAGCTGCATTACCGCGCAGGGGCGCTCGAGCGCTTGAGCCTGCTTGCCTACGCGGCCAAGGCGTGGGACGGCTCGTATCAGGATGGCGCGGCGAGCCGGCAGGAACGCTGGATCGTTTTGGAGGGGCTGCAGGGTTTTTGGGCGCTGCGCTACGACGCGGCTCAAGACGCCTATGCGGCGTCCCTGCCGGCTTTCCTCCGCTTTTTGGAGTCCTTCCGTCCGCGGAAATAAGTCCCGATTTTTGATATAATATTAGCAGTCTAGGTATTGGAGTGCTAATTAACTTCCTATGAGAACTTTGGATCCAGAAGTCGTTGAAACGCGCAAACGGCGCGTCCTGCAGTGGGTCATCCAGCGCTATATCCAAAACTCCGCGCCCATCGCCAGCCAGGCCATCGCCCGCGACGGGGAATTCGACGTTTCGAGCGCGACGATCCGCAGCATCTTGAAGGATCTGGAGGCGGAGGGCTACCTCCATCAGCCCCACACCTCCAGCGGCCGCGTCCCGACCGACAAGGGCTACCGTTTTTTCGTCGATTATCTGGTGGACGTGCAGCGCCTGGCCCTGGAGGAGAAGGAAAGAATACGCCGCGAATATTACCGCCGGGCCGAGGAGATAGACGCCCTTTTGGCGCAGACCTCCCACACGCTTTCGGCGGCTTCCCGGCTGGCCGGCTTCGCCGTGTCGCCGCAGTTTAAGGAGCACGAAGTGCAGCGCATGGAGCTCATCCGCCTTGGGCCGGGCCGCGTGCTGGCGATCGCGGTCACCAAGACGGGTTTTGTGCGGCACTGGCCGATCCGCGTCGACGCGGACGCCGACGCCGGCCAAGTCGAAGCGCTCAATCGCCTTTTGGGCGGAATCTCGGAAGGGCGCACCTTCCGCGAGCTCAACCAAATACTTCTCTCCAAGCTCGACGGCATCGATCAGGATTTCGAGAAGCTCAAGGGCATGGCCCGCCTCTTGGTGCAGGAATTGGCTCGAATCGCACACTCCGAATCCCTCTATTTCGAGGGGGCCTCCAACCTGCTGGCCTTGGAGCCGCCCGAGGGCTTCCTGCAGGCGCCGGGCAATCGCCCGTTGCGCGCGGTCTTGGGCCGCCTCGAGGACCAGAAACGCTTCACGCGGGTTTTGGAGAAGCAGCTTCACAAGGAAATGAAGGCGATGTCCAAATCCGGCGGAAAAAAAGTGCGCGTGCGCATAGGGCTTGAAACCGAGATGCCGGAGCTCAAAAACATGAGCTTGGTCACCTCCATGTACCGGGCCCGGGACAACATGATGGGGCTTTTGGGAATCATGGGGCCCAAGCGCATGGAGTATTCCAAAATGATGGCGCTGGTCGACTTCGTGAGCGATTTTGTCGAGCAAACTCTGCAAAAATGGGAGAGCCAGAAACGGTGAGCGAATCCGAAGACGCCGCGCAGCCGGTGGAGGCCGCGCCGCAGGCGCCGTCCCCCTCCGCGACGGAGGATTTGGCCGCGCGCTATTACGACCAACTGCTGCGTTTAAAAGCGGAATTCGAAAATTATAGAAAGCGCGTCGACAGGGAAAAGGCGGATCTTTTAAGATGGAGCCATTCGATTCTTATCGGCGAGTTTCTGCCGATATACGACGCTCTGGACAAGGCCTGCCAAAACATCGAAGAGAACTGGGACGCGGTTCCGGCCCCGGAGCGGGGGGGCCATCCGGAGTTGTCGCGAGGGCTGACGCTGGTGTTCAAGGAGATCGGGAAAATTTTCGAAACTCAAAAAGTGGCCGTCATGGAGGTCCTTAACAAGCCGTTCGACCCCAAGCTGCACGACATCGTCGGGGTCATCCGCCGGGAGGACGTCAACGAGGACATCGTCCTGGAGGTGGTCCAAAAAGGCTTTCTGTTGGAAGGCAGGCTGCTGCGCCCGGCCAAGGTCCGGATTTCAAAAAAACCCGAAAAGCCGGGCCCCGGAAGTCCGGGCGCGGCGGAACGACAGCACTCGAAATCGGAGGAATAAATTATGAGCAAAATTATCGGAATTGATTTAGGAACGTCCAACACCGCCGCCGCCGTTTTAGAGGGTGGAAAAGCGACCAGCATCCCGTCGGCGGAGGGCACCAGCGTGGGAGGAAAAGCGTTTCCGTCGTATGTGGCGGTGACCAAGGAGGGCCAGCTTCTGGTCGGCGAGCCGGCGCGGCGGCAGGCGGTGGCCAATCCGGAGGGAACGGCCAGCCTGTTCAAGCGCAAAATGGGCACTGATTTTCACTCCGATCTCCGGGGCAAACAGTATACTCC
>JACQRQ010000116.1 GCA_016206405.1 Elusimicrobiota bacterium
AACTGGAGCATCTAGTACGACGCCTCCAACAACGCCTATGCGATCGGCATCGCCTCCTACACTCCCTCAGCGACTTTGGACGTGATCGTTTACAAGGTTGCCTCCTCGGGGAGCGCCCTTGTGTCCACCGCCACCTTCAACGAGCCCAGCTACAGCCTTAACGACATTCCTTTAGATTCGGCCATAGATTCCTCGGGCATCATCTGGATCACGGGTATAATTCAGACCGGTGGAGACTTCGATTCAGATTCGGGAAATCTCACGACGGCGATGGGATTTTGGAAATACAACACGGCCACGGGCGAGTTGACCAACCTCGACCGCCATTTCGGCCCGTCAAACGTGGATGGGGGCTTCGGCATCGCCATCAACGCCGCCACCGGCGACAAATGGATCATCGGCTTTTCCTCCAACAGCGCCACCAGCGGCGCGGCCAAACTGGACCTGGCTCTTTGGAAATACGATTCGGCCGGCAATAAAGTTTTGGCGACTCCTCTGCTCCAGCCGGGCTACATGAAGGACTTGGAGGATATCGACTCCAGCATCGTCGTGAACTCCAGCGGAATATTTGTCGCCGCGAGCCGTTTTAACGGCACGGCCGACAACCTGGACCTTGCGTTTTTGAAGTACGACCTTTCAGGCTCGACCCAGGTCGTGTCCTTCTGGCACAGCTTGTCCCCTTCCAGGAACGACGCTCCCTCGGGCATGGCGGCGGACTCCAGCGGCGGCCTTTATGTGGTGGGAGGGGTATTCGGCGAGGAAAACTCCCAGACGCCGCATGAGCTGGCGCTGTGGAAGTACGATTCGACCGGAACCTTCGTTTTTGCCAAGACCTTGAACGGCGAGGAGCGTGGAAACGGCATCGCCATCGGCGCCGCGGACGTCAAATGGCTGGCGACTGAGTCCACCTCGCCGGTGCAGTTTGTGTTTGGCTCGCTCTCGGACCTCTCCGGGGCCGAGGGGCTGGCGGCGGGGCCGACGCCTCCAGTTTCCAAGGTCAATGTCCCCACCCACAACGGGACCGCCGCCTCGCTCATTACGATCTCAGGCACCGCGGCCGATGACGACGCGGTGGCCGAAGTTCGAGTATCGGTGCAGCGGCTTGCCGACGGCAAATACTACAACGGCAGCGCCTACGACACGGCCGAGACCTTTCTTCTGGCGTCGGGGACGACCCAGTGGGTTCTGGTTTCGGGCCAGGCCGTCAACAGCGGCACCGGCACTTTCAAGATAACCTCGCGGGCCAAGGACGGGGACGCGAATCTCCAGACCGACTTCACTCTCGGCGTCGCCCAAATCACCGTGACGCGGCGGCTCAACCCGCCTTCCAACTTCGGCATCCCGAGCGTTTCATCCACCACGATTTCGGTGACTTGGGACGCCAACGGCAACCCGTCGGGGACGCAATACCACATTCACTACGCGACCGTCGCCTCCTGCAACGAATTTACCCCTAACAGCCTGTCGTCTTCTTTCGTGACGGTCACGGCGCAGACGTTGACCGGCTTGCAGTCCAATTCGACGTACTTCATTGAACTACATACCGTTCAGGACAATGGATATGACTTTAATGAAGGGTTTATCGGCAAATATTTAGTGACGACATCGCCATCTGGACAAGGGGCCCAGTCCAATCCGCCGACCACCTTCTGCGGCGGCGGAGGAGGCGATGGCCCGGCCAACGGCGGCTTGGCGGTTGAAACGGACGCTTCCAACTACGTTTGGCAAGTCTTTGCCGTCAGTGGGAATTTTGGTCTGGCCAAGTACTCCCCCTCTGGGTTTTTCCTGTCCTCCACGTCCTTGCTTTACGCCGAAGGGGACTTCGGTTGGAGCATCCAGTTCGGCGCTTCGGGCGAGGCTTATGCCGTCGGCATGGCTTCCGGCCCGGCCACGATGGGCCGCGACGTTGCCGTCTACAAGGTTTCGGCTCAGGGCGACGCGCTTCTTGGAACCAAATTTTTCAACGGTCCTGAAAACCTTGATGACTACGCCCTGGGATCGGACACGGACGCTTCCGGAAATATTTGGATAGCGGGGGCGGCGCAGACCGGCGGGCAGGATGAAAACGAGACCAACGCCCTGGCGCTTTACAAGTATGACCTTTCTGGAAATACGCTGGCTCGAACGACGACCTATGCCAGCATCGGTCAAAAAGACGCGGGTTTTGACATTGAGGTGGGGCCTTCCGAAATCTGGGTGGTGGGTTTCTCCTCAAATCCCAACACGGCGGGGGCCAACAAAATCGATCTGGCGCTGTGGAAATACGATCTTGCAGGAACAACCTTGCAGGGAGTTCCGTACCGGTGGCCGGGATACCTCAACGATCTGGACATCGACGCGGGCTTGGTTCTGACACCCAACGCCCTTTTCATCGCCACGGCCAAATTGAATTCTTTTGACGACGCGGACCTAGCCTTCATCAAATTCAGCACTTCCGGGGCGTCGCAGTTTGAGAAGTTCTGGCACGGCGGCGCCGGGAGCGACGAGTGGGCTCAGGATTTGGAGTTGGATGGGGACGGGAACCTTGTCCTTGCGGGCGGCTACCACACGGGCGGCCAATCCGAGCAGCTTGCGGCCTGGAAATACGACGCTTCCGGGAACTTGATTTATGCCAAGACGGTCGCGGGCGTGGATTTTGCCTCGGACTTGGCCAAGGGCGGATGGATGGCGGTGGGCAGCTCGACCGTTCCTTATCAGTTCAGCGATGGCGCCGCTTCCGCTTTGAGCGGCGAGGAGGGGCTCGCGGTCGGTCAGGTGACTGCCGCGCCTTTCAGCCAAGTCGCCTACGATTCTTTGCGGGCCAATTGGACGAGCAATCTGCCGTCGGGGACCTTGTATTACGCCTGGCTCTCCACTCATCCCAGCGTAAGCCCAGTCTTTAGTTCCCAGTCAACGTCGAATTCCCACGCCGATTTTACCGGGCTGGCGGAGGGCCTTCTCTATTACGGCGCGGTCTCGACGACCTCCGTGGGCGCGGCCGCTTACACCGCCCTGGGCTCAACGCGGACGCTAATGCTTACGCCGCTAAACGCCTTCTTCAGTTTCGCAAGCCCGCGGTCTCTGAGCGTGGCGTGGGACTCCATCGGGAACGCCGCCTACACGGCGGTTCTGGCGAGGGATTCGGGATTCAATTCCGTGGTCTCGACGCGCAGCTTGAGCTCCAATGCGACGACCTATCTTGATCTGACGCCTCAGACCGCCTATTTCTTCAAGGTCAGGCTTTCCACGGATCCGGTTTTCAATTCGGCCATATCCACCTCTACCTTGCCCCTTCCTCCCCCTTCGTTTACCGGCGACTTCAGCCGGTATGAAGGAGCGATTTACGACAGCGGCGAGGTGGACAGGGCGGCGGCGGTGGCCGTGGATTCAATCACGGCGGGCGGGCCGTATGTCTACACCTTGGGCTCCACCTCGGGGACCATCGCGGGGCAGCAGTGGGTCATTATCAAGTACGATTCCCAGGGCATCAAGCTGGCCTCGGCCGCGGTGCAGGATCCCGGCCCATATTCTTCCACCTATCCCCAGTCCATTTCCGTGGACAGCTTGGGCCGGCTCTACATTTCGGGATACTTCAACAACGGCTCCGCGCGGCTCGTTCAATATACCTCCGATCTAGCCCCGCTTAAGGCGGTGGACATTGCTTCGGCCTACAGTCATCATTCGGAGGTATTTGAGACCGGCGGCAACGTCTTTGTTTACAGCGCGCGCCGCCTAGGCGGGAACATCGAGGTTGTGAAATACGACTCCAACCTGGTGGGTATCGCGACGGGGACTTTCTCCGGCGGCAACGTTCAATCCTTTGCGGTGGGCCCGTCCGGGGACGCCTACGTGGCGTGGACGGAGTACAGCGGAGGCAGTTTCGTCGCGATGCTGCGATTCGACTCGAATTTAAACTTCGTCTCCTCCGCGGCCGTGACCGCGCCGCTCACCAGCATCTATGGAAATAACGTCATCGCGGCGGACGGCTCTGGAAACGTTTTTATCACCGGCTACGGGAGCAATTACAGCGATGCTCTGACCTATAAGTACGATTCTAATTTCAACCTGCTGGCTTCGACGACGGCCTTGAACCGGGGCAGCGGGAACTCCATCGCCGTGGACCGGGCCGACGGTTCGGTTCACGTGGCGAGTTGGGGTCAGGTTCTGAGGTATAACAACGGCCTGAACCAGTTGATCAACTCCTCTTTGCAGGGCGGCGAGGGGATCGCGGTCGCTGACTCAAGCCGTGTTTATTTGGCTTCCACCATCAACTATCCCAACTCCGACATCAGCACCCGCAGGCTGGATTTGAGCGCGGGCGCGGTTTCCCCGGCCCGGCCCAACGTTCAGGCTCTGCGCATAGACGCCCAGGGAAATATCTGGCAGGCGATCTTCAACGAGGACTGTTATAGCGACGTGTGCAGCC
>JACQRQ010000117.1 GCA_016206405.1 Elusimicrobiota bacterium
ACTGCATAGAGATCAACCGCCTCGAGAACTCCGGCGATCACCTATTGGCCATCGCGCTCGGAAATCTGTTTCAAAACAACCCGGAGCCGATGGAGGTCATCAAGTTCAAGGAGATTTACGAGGTGACCGAACGCGCCATCGACAAGTGCGAGGACGTCGCCAAGACTCTGGAAACGATCGTCGTCAAGCACTCCTGAGTCAAGCCATGAAAAAAACCTGCTTCAACGCCTTGTCCGGAATCGCGGCGGGCCTTCTTGGACTTTTTCTGGCCGCGCACGCCCGCGCGGAGCGCGTCCCCCCGAGGCTCTTGCTCGTCATCAGCGTCGACCAAATGCGCGGAGATTATTTGGAGCGCTTCCGCGGAGAGTTTAAGGGCGGATTCAAAAGGCTGTTGGAGGAAGGCGCCTGGTTTTCCGACGCCCACCACGCCCACGTTCCGACCGAGACCGCGCCCGGGCATGCCGTCATCATGTCCGGCCGCTATCCCTCCCAGATGGGCATCGTCGGCAATAAATGGTTCAACCCCTCGACCGGAGAAATTACGGAAAACATAGAAGATTCCATCTTCTGGAAAGGTCCGGAGAACTTTTTGCGCTACAACTTGGCCGACGCCCTCAAGGCCAAAAACGGCAAATCCAAGGTCGTCGCCGTCTCGCTTAAAGACCGCGGCGCCATTTTGATGGGCGGCAAAAAGGCCGACTTGGCCCTATGGTACGAGAAAAGCGGCGGAAAATTCAGGACCAGCTCCTATTATGCTCCCAAAACGCCCGAATGGGTGGAGAAGTTCAACGCGCAATTTCTCAAAGTCCCTTCCGGTCAAAACGCCAAGGATTACTTCCAATCCCTGATCTTGGACCCCACCGGCGACCAGTTGCTGGTGGACTTGGCCCAAAAGGCCGTTAAGGAATATGCGTTGGGCTCGGACGCCGATACGGACATTTTGACCGTCAGCTTCTCCGTCATGGATTACGTCGGCCACAGCTTCGGCCCCGACGGTCCGGAGATGAAAAAAGAGATTCTCGCCTTAGACCTCAAGCTGGCCGAGCTGTTGTCCTTTTTGGAAAAACGGGTGGGCAAAGAAAGGCTTTATCTGGCCCTGACCTCCGACCACGGCGTGCTGCCGCTGGTTGAGGAGCTTCAAAAACAAGGAATCCCGGACGCCCGGAGAGTGGGCGTCATGGAATTTGTGGACGTCCTGGAAGCCGAAATGCAGAAACGCTGGCCCCTTCCTGAGGACTCGAAGGAAAAATGGATTTTATCCCTGGACATGCCCAACCTGTATTTGAACCGGGTCATGGCCGGAAAACTCAATTTGGATTGGAGCGCCTTTTTGACGGAGACGGCGGCGCTGGCTAAAAGCCAGCCCGCCATAGAGGAAACCTATTCCTCCATCGATCTGCTCTTGGGGCGCTTGCCCGGCAATCCTTACGCCGCCGCCTATGCCCGCAGCTTCCTGCCCTCTGTCTCCGGCGACATTCTCCTGCAGCCCAAACAGTACGTCTACTTGAGCGACTATCCCAAGGGCACCGGCCACGGCTCGCCTTACCCCTACGACACACATGTTCCCCTGCTGTTGTGGGGACCCGGCATCGCCAATAAAATATTTAAGGACCACGCGCTGGTCGCCGATCTGGCGCCCACCTTGGGAGTCCTGCTCGGCGTGAACTATCCTCCCACGAAGGGAAGCCGCGTCCTTGAAGAGGCGCTGTCTCCCGCCGCCCCCTGAGCGCCCCTCATCACAACAGAGTCCCCCTGAGCACGAAGGCCGCCACCGAAAAATACACGATCAGTCCCGTGACGTCCACCATCGTCGCCACGAAAGGCGCCGATGAGACCGCCGGATCGCCGCCCAGCTTTTTGATGGCCAACGGCAGAACGGACCCGACCAGCGAGCCCCAAAGCACGACCCCCGTCAGAGCCAAGCCCACCGTCACGGCGACCCAAAACCAATGCGGCCCGTACAAGTTGAAAAACGCGGACCAAATGGAGATGCGCAAAAAGCCTATGGCTCCGAGGATCATGCCCAGCGCCAGCCCGCAGATCGTCTCCCGGCGCACGATTTTAAACCAATCGCCCGGCGATATCTCGCCGAGCGCCAGCGCCCGCACGACCAGCGTGGACGCCTGA
>JACQRQ010000118.1 GCA_016206405.1 Elusimicrobiota bacterium
ACACTGGCCTTGGCCAAGGACCGCTGGACGCCGATCTATCTGGAGCACGGGCGGCTCGAAGTGGACGACTCCAGCATCAAATGGATCGGGGCCGATAGGCTGGTGTATCGCCTACCGGTCGCCACGATCTCCGCCGTGTTGCTTGGGCCGGGGACGACGGTCACCCATGCCGCCATGAAAGCCTGCGCCGACTCCAATACACCCGTTTGCTGGATCGGGGAAGACGGCATGCGGTTCTACGCCTTCGGTATAACACCCAACCACGACAACACCAAGCCGCGCCACCACGCCACGCTCTGGGCGGACAAGAGGAAAAGGGGGGAGATCGCCCGCCGTATGTTCATCCTCCGATTCCCCGATTTGGACGTGCAGGCGCATTCCGTCATCCAATTGCGCGGCATGGAGGGTTTGCGCGTGCGCGCCAAATACGCCGAACTTGGCCAGAAGTACGGCGTCACATGGAAAGGCCGCGACTACGACAAATCCAACTGGAACCTTGCCGACGCAATCAACCGCGCCCTGTCCGCCGCCAACGCCAGCCTCTATGCCGTTTGCGCCGCAGTCTGTTGTTCGCTCGGATATCTCCCGTCGCTCGGTTTTGTCCACGATGGCGGGACGTTGCCCTTCATCTACGACGTGGCCGACCTCTATAAGGAGATCACCTCGTTTCCCGCCGCCTTTCAAGCCATTCGACAGAATCCCGACGACAAAGGCGAACTGACCCGGCAACTGCTTAAAGAGCGCATTGAAGCTGAGAAACTTTTGCAGCGCATTCCCAAAGACCTGGAGGCGCTCATCCAATGATCGTCATCGTCGCCAATGACACGCCCGACGCCATTCGCGGGATGCTGAAGCGCTGGTTCGTTGAGCCGCGCCCCAACGTATTTGTCGGCACCATCAACCGCCGCACCCAGGAGAAGACCGAGGAGTACATCAAACGCAACGCCCGCGACATCGGCCTGCTAATCATCAGCAGTTACCCAAACTGCCAAGGCTACAAAGTCGAGACCACAGGCCCCACAGACCGCAAAGGGATTGAAGTGGCCGGCCTGTGGATGATCGCTGAGAAATGGGAGGAATCCACCGCCAACACCCCCGACATAACCGAACCCCACACAGAGGTTGCATTGTCCCCTAAACCGGCAGCCCCGAACCCGAATGACAAAAAAAGCCTTTCAGAATAAGGCTTTCTTCCAAGCAAAGGCTTGCCCAAATGGAAATGCCGAATAGTTTAAGTCGGCATCGGATTTAAAGGATTTCCAGGGTTTTCCCCACGCGCGTGGGGATGGTCCTGGAGGCCAGGGCGCACGGAAAACCGATGCACCGTTTTCCCCACGCGCGTGGGGATGGTCCGGACGCCTGGATAGCAGAGAATGTGATGGGGTGACGTCAGGGCGCATTCTATCAAGGAAGGAAATAGAACGGGGGTGGCCGGGGGTTTCCGGAGAAAACCCTCCCGGAGGACCGCTCCGACATGCAGCGAGTCTGAGGGAGGGAAGGGCGCTCTCGGAGGCGACCCTGTTTTTCGTAGGGAATCCCCGGACAGGCCCCCAGTCAAAGTCTCACCTCTTTTTTTGGGTGCGCCCTATTAAGTCGCGGGAAAAAATTGAGAGCGGTTAAACCTCGGGGTCTTGCGTTGCGACAGGCCTGACCATAATTTGGGAATTTTGCGCGGTCAGACGCCCAGCGGGACATCCCAGATTTCACGGGCGTATTCGGCGATGGTGCGGTCGGAGGAGAATTTGCCGCTGTTGGCGGCGTTGATGAGGGAGCTCTTCGTCCAGGCGGCCTGGTCCAGGTAGCGCTTCTCAACTTCGTTTTGGGCGCGGAGGTAGTCGTCGAAGTCGGCCAGGACCATGAAGGGGTCGTGGTTCAACAGCGACTCCAGGATGGGATTAAAGAGGCCGGGCTCTATTTGGGAAAAGAATTCGGATTGTATGAGACCGATGACCTCGGCCAGAGCGGGGGAGCGCTCCACGAATTCCCGCGGGCGGTAGCCTTCC
>JACQRQ010000119.1 GCA_016206405.1 Elusimicrobiota bacterium
AGTGGTATAGTGGTAAAGTGGCAGAGGGGAGGACGGCAAGCCTTCAGGCCGGACATACGGGACGAGCGGTAGCCACTTTTGTGCTTGGTACCACTCTATCACTCTACCACTGTACCACTATCGTTGAAAAGCGCAGGGCGCGAATTATCCGGCGGCATGGCCCGCCAACCTTAATGGGGTTCAGCCTTCCTGGTCCCGATAGGGACCGAAGGCGCCGAAGGGGCGGGAGCCCCTCGGGGAGCGCCCCCGCGGCTATCCGATAAAGCGGGGGTCCTCAGACCCGAGGACGGAGGCGCAGCCGACGCCCGCAGGGCGCGACCAAGACTTGATTTTGTAACAACCCCCCGCTACACTATGAGCATTCGCTAGAAGTGCGCCCATGCCTATACGACGCTTGCTTGTAGGTTTTCTATTAAGCCTTGCGGTTCCAGGGGGGCAGCTCGCCGCTTCCCAATGGCTCTCAATTTCTTCCATACCGGTTTCGATGACCACCGCGCGCTACGGCCACACTTTCACCGTTTTAGTCGACGGCAACGTGCTCGCCGTCGGCGGCTACACGGGGGCATCCTACTTAAAGTCCGTAGAACTTTTCATCTCCACGGCGAATATATGGAAGACGGTCGGGGCGATGAGCGTGGAGAGAACCTCGCACACGGCCACTTTGCTGCCCAACGGCCAAGTCCTCGTGACGGGCGGAGTCAACTCGGGGGGAACCCTCGGATCCGCCGAAGTTTATATCCCCAAAGATGAGCGCTGGGCGAGCATCGATGCCTTGGATGCGTCTCGGGCGGAGCATACGGCGACGCTCCTTCAAAGCGGCTTGGTGCTGGTGGCCGGTGGAAGAAACGGAAGCACTTTTTTAAATTCCACCGAAGTCTACGATACGGCCAACGGTTTGACGGGGAACTGGGCCACCCTTTCGGCTAGCCTGAGCCACGCTAGGGCCCATCATACGGCTACGCTCCTCAACAACGGCAACGTGTTGGCGGTCGGAGGCCTGACGACCGGTTCTTTGACGCTTGGCTCGGTTGAGTTTTTCAGGCCCTCGGATGAAAAATGGGTCGTCGCGCAGCCGCTCCAGGTCGGCAGGTCTTATCATACGGCGACGCTGCGGGCCGACGGAGACGTTTTGGTGGTCGGCGGATTGGGCTCCGAAGGCTTTTTGTCGTCCTCGGAACTCTACCGCGTCATCGAGGACCGCTGGGACCCCGCGGACTTCCTGTTGGCGCCCAGGCGGCACCATACGGCCAACTTGCTTCCCAACGGACGAATTATCGTGGCCGGTGGAAAGGGAATCGTCGGAAATCCCACCTTATTCGCGATGTCTTCTGCTGCTAAGGGCAGCGTCACCTTCAATCAAGCCGGTCTAAGCGGGACGATCACCGGAGGAAATATTTTGCTGGCCGGACTGGAATTTGCTCTGCTTACGCCCCATAGCGGCTTGTTCGAATCCATCACCGTCGCCGTTTCCTCCGCCTCTCTGGAATTTTCAAGCGGAACTTTCGATCTTACCAACGCCGCGGTCACCGTATCCAATGTTGAGGTCTACAAAGGAAGATTTAAATTGGACCTGACGCTGGGAGGATTGGCCGGCGGCGTGTCTTTATCTACGGACGCGGTCTCCAGTCCGGC
This sequence comes from Elusimicrobiota bacterium, assembly GCA_016206405.1. Lineage (GTDB taxonomy): Bacteria > Elusimicrobiota > Elusimicrobia > O2-12-FULL-59-9 > O2-12-FULL-59-9 > O2-12-FULL-59-9. The sequence goes on from JACQRQ010000119.1 coordinate 1,633, forward strand.
TCTTTTGGACACAAACCTATTCATCGATAAATGGAGTTTTTCAGGGGAGGGCTTCATATTTTCTGACTCGGAGATATACGATCCGTTACACGATCCGTCAAAAACCGCCTGGGAATTGGAAATCAGCACGTTTGTCTATCCAAGAAACCAGCACGCCGCGGTGACGCTTCCCAACGGGGATATTTTCGCCGCGGGGGGAATAGGGACAAGCTCCATCAAACGCAGCGAATTAAGGGCTTCCATTGTCTCCGATTTTGTGGGCGCCGGCAGCGTGAGTAAAGCCCGGGTCAATCACACGCTGACGCTTCTTCCAAACGGCAAGGTTTTGGCGGCTGGAGGCTCCAATGGGACCACCGTGCTGGATGGTTGCGAAATATATGACGCCGCGCTCAATCGTTGGTCTCTGACGGGAAAAATGACCTTGCCGCGCAACGCGCATTCAGCCACCCTGCTTCCCAACGGCAACGTGCTGGTGGCGGGTGGATTCGCCGCTACGGGAAGCACCTCGGCCGCCACCGAGACCGCGGAAATATTTTTCCCAAAAACGGGAACATGGCATAAAACCGGCCCCATGAGCCAAGCCCGCTACAATCACACCGCCACGCTGCTGCCCAACGGCAACGTGCTGGTGGCGGGAGGTTTTCGCCAGGGCAGCTATCTGAGCACCGCCGAAATTTTTGTCACCACGGCCGGAGTTTGGATGGGCGCTAAGTCGCTTTCTGCCACCCGGGCTCTACACACGGCCACATTGCTGACCAACGGGAATGTCTTGGTTGTCGGAGGCTTCAACGAGAGCGCGCAGCAGTATTTGAATTCCGTGGAGGCTTACTCTTATAAGACGGATCAATGGAGCGCAAAGACCGTGATGACGAACGCGCGATTCCGCCACACCGCCACGCTGCTTTCCGGAGGCGATGTGCTGGTAACCGGAGGCGATGATGGCGGGGGGGAAATGGCGTCCGTCGAGCGTTATAATCCGATCCTCAATCTCTGGACGGCGCCTGGCCCGTTAAATTCAGGACGCCATTACCATACGGCGACTTTGCTTCCCAATGGCGGTGTGTTGATAGCGGGGGGGGCGTCAGCGACAGCCTACACGAGCACTTCAGAAATTTTTAATCCGGCCTTCAGCAAGTTTTTATTTGTGAAAATTCCGAACCCCCGGGGCAATCATGGCGCCGTCTTGATGGCCGACGGCAATATTTTATTGGCAGGCGGTCGCGGTTCCGACAGTTCTGAATTATTTTCCGCCGAGAAGACTTATTATTCCGAGCATGCGCCCACGGCAAAAAGACCGGTTCTTTCTTCGCTCAGTGCCAATTTATTGGACCGGGGAGGAGCATTGACGGTTCTGGGCAAAAATTTTCTTTCCGGAGCGGAACGAGGACACCCTCAGGTGACCTTGCAGGCGTTGGATTCGGGCGGGGGCGCCGGTTCCCAAGGCTCCTCCAACGGCTATTTATTGGACGTCTCCTCTTTGGTTTACTCCGCGAACAACGCCTGGTCGAAGTTTAACTCGAGCATCACGTTCATATTGCCCTCCGACGCCGAGACTTTGCCCTACGGCTGGTATCACCTGAGGCTGATCTCCAATGGGCTGGCTTCCGAGAGCGCGATCATCCAAGTGGGGCCGGACAAGCCGGCGTCCGCGCCGGCGAATGTGAGCGCCGCCGTTTTGGGAACATCCTCGATCAGTTGGACTTGGTCGGCCGTTGCGGGCGTGGATGGATACAACATTTATTCGTCATCCTCGGGGATTTTAATCTCCAGCACTTCCGCGACCACCTTTCTAAAAACGGATTTCCCGCCGAGCACCGGCGTCGGCGTGCAAATCGCCGGCTTTACGCTTTCCGGCGACGGTCCTCTCGCCGTCGTGCCCGTCGTCTACACCGCCGCCACTCCATTGAGCGGTTTGATCGTTTCAGGAATCGCCGGGTCGGCCCTCGACACCCATACCCTATTCTGGTCTTGGACGCCTATTCAACCGGCCACGGGCTACCGGGTTTTTCAGTCCTCCACGGGCCAAGTATTGGCGTCCCCCGCCATCAACTCCTTTACCCAGACAGGCCTATCCACCAACACCGCGCAAAGCATTCGAGTGGTCGCCTTGGCGCCCTCGGAAGAGACGCCGTTGTCTTCAGCCGCGACCGCGTATACGTTGGCCGCCGTTCCCGATCCCGTGGCGATCCCGATCACCGAGGTCTCATCCGGCAGTTTCGCCGTGGCTTGGAATTCCAACGGCAATCCTTCCGGCACGAAATATCTAGTTGAGATATCAACAGCGATTTTCGGAAGTCAGGGAAATTCTGGAAGCGCCAATACGCCGGAACTTAAGGGGAACTTCAATAAATTGACGCCCAATCAGTTCTATACCGTTCGTGTTTCGGCCTTCAACGGCGACGCGGTCCAAACGGCTTATCAGTCTTTGGAAAGCACCTACACTTTGGCGGCCCCTCCCCAAAATCTGCGGGTCGTCAGGAACGAGACCGTTTTAAACAGTTCGACGGTCGAAATTACCTGGACCCCCAATGGGAATGCCGCAGGCACGTTATATGAGGTTACCTTATCCTCGAATGATTTTGTCACGATCTTGTCGACGCCGGTGCCCTTCGCCAGCAATTTCACTTCGACCGGGACCGTCATCGCCAATTTATTGGGATCGACGGCGTATTTCTTTAGGGTGATCGCCCGAAATCAAAACGGCGCGACCACCGCTTTCGTGCAAGTGACGACCACCACCCTCACCGGAGTCTTTAAGACCTTGGAAGGGACGACCAGCCTGGTTTCCAACACCGTCATCTCCGGATCCTTGACATCGCTGCGGCAGGTGACTTTGAGGACAAGTTTTGATTCCTTCAGCCAAGCGGTGAAGCTCCAAATTCAGGATTCCTCCAACACGGCCTGCGGTTCGATTCCCGCGGGATTTTCGGTGGAGGCGGCGCCGGCGCTCCAACCGCTGACCCCTCTCAGCGTGAAATTCACCTATTTGCCCGCCGACGTTTCCGGAGTGGATATGGGGCAGGTCACGCTGGCGCGCTACGATCCGGGCGCCAATGCCTGCGTCCCGATTGAAACCAGGATCGACGCCAATAATTTTTCCGTCACCGCTTCCCTAAACCACTTATCCACTTATCAACTCGTGCAAGTGTCCCCTCAGGTGAATTTGGGTCAGGCGCGCATTTTCCCAAATCCTTTTTACCCCAGCCGGGGGCAAGGCTGGATGACGTTCGACCGCCTTACCGCCGACAGTCAGGTCAAGATATTCACCCTGCGGGGGCAGTTGATCTATGAAGCCACGGCCGGCGGCTCCGGCATCGTCACTTGGAACGGCAGAAATCACTCCGGAGAGAGAGTCGCCAGCGGCGTTTATCTTTTGTTGATACAAAGCTCGAGCGGAAAGCGGCTCGAGAAAATGGCGGTGATACGATGAGGCGGCGTTTGTCGGGCGCCGGACGCCCGGCGGTTTTGCTCGCGGCGCTGGCGTTGTTTTTCGCCGGCTATGCGCCGCCCTTGTTCGCGGCTTTCGGCCGCGAGGCGGCGGGAACGACCGGTTCCGACTTTCTCAATTTGGACGTCGGCGCCAGGGGCATCGGCATGGGGGGGGCTTTTTCGACGGCGGTCAACGATGCGACCGCCATCTATTGGAACCCGGCGGCTTTGACCCGCATCCCCAAATTTTCGGCCAGCGCCATGCACAACGCGTATCTGGCCGATATCCAGTCGGATTTCGCCTCTTACGCTCATCGCCTGGATGAGGAACACGTGATCGCGGTCGCGATGCACCACATCAACATCGGGGGGATTACCCAAACCGACATTTCCGGCAGCACGCTCGGCGAGTTCAATCCCAAAAACACGGTTTATTCTTTGGCCGTGGGCCGCACTATTTTTGACATGACCGACGGGGAACGGGAGGTGGATTTGGGAATTACGGGCAAGTTTTTTTCTTCGCAAATCGTGGAAAAAGCCAGCGGTTGGGGGGTCGACGTCGGCATATTGGTGAGCTATTTCGGCCGAATTCCAAACCGCCTCGGCGTCCAAGTGCAGAATTTGGGCCAGGGTCAAAAATTCGACCAAAAAAGGGACCCGCTCCCCGCCGCCTTCAAATTCGGAGGATCGCTCACCCCCGCTCCCGGGATACTATTCTCGGCGGATGTGACCGTGCCGCAAGGGGGACAGATTCGCGGCGCGGTGGGGACGGAACTGAGCATCGTGACGCCTGAGGAAACGGACCTGCGGGCCGCCATCCGCGGAGGAATCGATACCGAGGCTTTCAAGGACCAACCCGGTTTCAGCGGCGTCAGCATGGGTTTGGGATTTTCATTCGCGCACCTTGCCATCGATTACGCCTATGTTCCCTTCGGGGAATTGGGCAATACTCAACGCATCAGCCTGTCTTTTGGGTTCTAATCCACCCTGCGACCAGCGCCGGCGGCGCCCGCCGTACGGCTCTTGCCCGGTTCAGGAATTTAAGTTATCCTATCTTTGGCGCTCGTGAGCGGTAGGGCGCGCCTGAATATGCCGAGCCATTGCGCGGAGCCTGAAATCAAGGAAATCCTGATCTCCCGGGAAAAGATTCAGTCCCGGGTGCGGGAATTGGGAGAGGAAATTTCCCGCGATTATGCGGGCAAGCCTCTGATGTTGATTGGGGTTTTGAAGGGAAGCTTTATTTTTTTAGCGGACCTGATGCGCCACATCACGATTCCGTGTTCGGTCGAATTTATCTGCCTTTCCTCCTATGAGGGCGGCACGGAATCCACGGGGATCGTGCGGATGCTCTTGGACCTTCGATCGGATTCCAGCGGGCGCGAGGTCCTAATCGTGGAGGACATCGTGGACTCGGGATTGACTTTAAACTACCTTATGGACAATCTCAGGACGCGGCATCCCGCATCGTTGGAAGTTTGCACTCTTCTCAATAAGCCGGAGGAAAGAAAAATTCCGGTTCCGGTCAAATACACGGGGTTTGAGATTCCCAATAAGTTCGTGGTGGGGTATGGATTGGATTTCCAAGAATGCTACCGGAATCTTTCATATATCGGGGTGCTGAAGGTATGACCGCGGCCGGTGCAGCGGGGGAGGTGTCTGGATGAACGTCGGGATGAAAGGCTTTAAGCAATTGGCCCTGTGGATTCTGGTGTTTTTTGTGATGTTGATGGTCTTTTACAACGTCAAAAAAATGCCTTTGGAGCAAGAAATCCCTTATTCCGAATTCAAGCGGGATTTGCGCAAAGGGGACATCGCCAACGTTTCGGTCCGGGCCGATCTCATCCGCGGGGAGTACAAAACGGCCCGTGCCGGGATTCGGCGATTTAGAACCCTTCCATTGCCGGATTCCAAGCTTGTCGAGGACCTGGAAACGTTCAACGTGGCGACCTTTTCGGGCGAGGTGGACCGCAGTTGGATGACCTCGCTGCTCATCAATGTGGGATGGATCGTCCTTTTCTTCGTGCTGTGGTGGGTGTTCATCATTCGCCAGGTGCAGATGGGGGGCAAACAGGCTCTTTCTTTCGGGCGGTCGCGCACCGTGGCGCAAGACGCGAAGAAACAAAAGACCACTTTTAAAGACGTCGCCGCCTGCGAGGAAGCCAAAGAGGATTTGATGGAAATCGTCGAATTTCTTAAGGACCCGAAGAAATTCCAGAAGCTCGGAGGGCGGATTCCGCGGGGGGTTTTGCTCTACGGCCTGCCGGGAACGGGCAAAACGCTGCTGGCCCGGGCGGTGGCGGGGGAAGCTCGCGTTCCTTTTTATTCCGCCTCAGGATCGGAGTTCGTGGAGATGTTCGTGGGGGTGGGCGCGTCCAGGGTCCGGGATCTCTTTGAGAAAGCCAAAAAGTCCGCGCCTGCGGTGGTCTTCATCGACGAGCTCGACGCGGTCGGGCGGCACCGTTTCGCCGGCATCGGCGGCGGGCATGACGAGCGGGAGCAGACCTTGAACCAGCTCTTGGTGGAGCTCGACGGTTTCGACACCAAGGAGGGCGTGATTTTGCTTGCCGCCACCAACCGGCCCGATGTTTTGGACCCGGCGCTGCTGCGGCCCGGCCGTTTCGACCGGCAGATCAACGTGGCGGCTCCCGACCTCAACGGCCGCGAAGCCATTTTAAAGGTGCATTCCAAGCGGGTCAAACTGGCGGATGAAAAGGACCTGAAGATAATCGCTCAAAGGACGCCGGGCTTTGTGGGCTCCGATCTGGCCAACGTGGTCAATGAGTCGGCGCTCCTGGCGGCTCGCCGCAATAAGCACCAAGTGGAGTTGGAGGAGCTCGAAGAGTCCATAGAACGCGTGATGTCGGGCCCCCAGAGAAAGAGCCGCGTCATCACCGACAAGGAAAAAAGGATAGTCGCTTATCATGAGTCGGGGCATACTTTGGTCGCCAAGCTTTTGCCCGGTAGCGATCCCGTGCATAAGGTTTCCATCATTCCCCGGGGCCCTTCTTTGGGATATACCCTGCAATTGCCCACGGAGGACAGGTATTTGGTTTCCAGACGGGAGATTATGAACAAGCTTTACGTTCTGTTGGGCGGCCGGTGCGCCGAAGAGATCGTGTTCGACGACGTCACGACCGGCGCCCACGACGATCTATCCAAGGCGACGTTGTTCGCCCAGCGCATGATCATGGAGTACGGAATGAGCGACCGCATCGGTCCCATGTCCCTCAAGAAAAAAGACGAAGAGGTGTTTTTGGGACGCGACATTGCCCGGGGGCAAGGGTACTCGGAGCAGACGGCCCAAATTATCGATGAGGAAGTGAAGAGAATTTTGACGGAGTGCCAGGCCAAAGTGAGAGATATGCTCCAGCAGCACCGGCATGTGCTCGATTCCCTGGCGGCGCGGCTGGTTGAAAAAGAGCATTTGGATGCCGATGAGATCACCGCGCTGACGAACGTCGGCCTCAGCCCGGCGTGACGTTCTCGCCGTTTTGGTCGCCCGAGTTTTTCGACTGCCGCCGTTGAAGTTCGCGCGGCGCGGCGCCGCCTCTTCCCAAAAATGTCAAATTTGACGGAAGCGCTATTTGGAACGGACGGGGTTCGCGGAATTTACGGCCGCGCTCCTTTGACGCCCGCCTGGATCATGCCTCTGGGCCAGGTCACGGCCGCGCTTTTCCGGCGGAAAAATTCAGGCGCAGGCGGGGCGGTCTTCGTCGGGAGGGACACCCGCCGCTCCGGCCCGGACATCGTGCGGGCTCTGCGCAGGGGTTTTGAGCGCGCGGGCTGCGGGGAAATCGTCGACGCGGGGGTTATCTCCACTCCCGGGCTCGCCTATTTGCTTGCCCGGTACAAGCCTCTTTTTGGGGCGATGGTCTCAGCCAGCCACAATCCTCCGGCCTTCAACGGGATCAAATTTTTTGATTCCAACGGCCTGAAACTGGCGCCGGAGATGGAGCGTGAAATCGAAGGCCGCCTTCGCGGAGGCGCCGCCGCATTCGCCGCGGGTTTTTCGCCGGCCGCGCCGGCCTGGAAGCCTCGCGGCGGGCTCAAGCCTTCCGGCCTGCAGAGGGACTATCTCGATTTCCTGAAATCCACTTTCCCCGCGCATCTGGACCTGGGCGGGATGCGCATCGTCGTCGATTGCGGGCACGGGGCGGCGTGGCAATTTGCTCCCAGAATTTTTGAGGAGTTGGGGGCGACGGTCCGCAAAATGGGCTGCCGTCCCAACGGCCGCAACATCAATTCCGGCTGCGGCGCGCTGGAGCCGGAGGCCATGCGCCGCGAGGTCGTTCGCGGAAAGTTCGATTGCGGGTTGTCCCTGGACGGCGATGGGGACCGGGTGATTTTTTCCGACGAGAAAGGGCATTTGATGGATGGGGATATGCTTTTGACCATCGCCGGGGTCTTTCTTAAACAGCGCCGGGTTTTGACGAGCGATAAACTGGTCATGACGGTCATGAGCAACTCCGGGATCATCGAGTTTTTGGAGGGGCGCGGCATCGCGGTTGCGCAAGTGCCCGTGGGAGACCGCAACGTATATGCCGGCCTGGAGGCCGAGGGGGCGGTATTGGGAGGGGAGTCCTCCGGGCACATCATATTCAGGCAATTCGCCAACTCAGGCGATGGCACGTTGACGGCCTTGCAGGTTCTATCTATGCTAAAATCCATGGGCGTTCCCATGAGCCGGCTGCTGGGCTCTTTGGCCGCGACGGAGCGTCCCGGCGCAGCGGCCCGGCGGGCGGCGGTCCCTAGACTTTTTCCGCACATTCTCAAGAATGTGGACGCGGAAAAGAAAATACCCTTGGAGGACTGCCCGGCGCTGCGGCGGGCTTTAAAGCGCGCGCAAGCGGAGTTCCGGGGCCGGGGCCGCGTGGTTGTGCGGTATTCGGGCACGGAGCCGCTTTTGAGAATTTTGGTCGAGGGGCCGACCAGACGCCAAATCCGCCGAATCAGCGGCGAATTGGAGGGGGCGTTTCGAGAGGATATGATAAGGAGAACACTATGAGCGTAGCTTTGGGCGTCAATATCGATCACGTGGCCACGTTAAGGCAGGCCCGGCGGGGCGGCGACCCTGATCCGGTTTCAGCGGCCAGAATCTGCAAAAGCGCGGGGGCCAATTCCATCGTCGTTCATTTGCGGCAGGACCGCCGCCATATTCAGGAAGAGGATTTATTGCGGCTGCGCAAGGAGGCGAAGCTGCCGCTGCATGTGGAAATGTGCAGCGCGGCCGAAATGGCGAAGATCGCCCTCAAGGTGGGGCCGGATTCCGTTTGCTTGGTTCCGGAGCGCGCCGGCGAGCTGACGACCGAGGGCGGCTTGAATCTGGGCAAAAACCAAAAGGCGATCGCGTCCTTCACCAAGCGCCTCAAGCGCGCGGGGATTATGGTGAGCTATTTTGTCGATCCCAACGCCGCGAGCATTCGCGCCGCGCAGCAATTCGGGGCCGATGCCGTTGAGTTGTGCACCTCCAAATACGCGCTCGCGCGCAACAAGGCGGAGCAGGGGGAGGAACTCGAAAGATTGGAGCTGGCGGGCTACCTGGCCTGCGAATTGGGCCTCGAGCTGCATGCGGGCCACGCGCTGGACTACGACAATGTGGCTCCCGTCGCCCGCATCAAAGGTTTGCGCTACCTCAACATCGGGTTTTCCATCATCGCGCGCTCGGTTTTTTCGGGCCTGAAAGAGGCCGTCGTGGAGATGCGCAGGCTCATCGACTGAGGCAAAATGTGCGGCGTCGTCGGCTATGTCGGCAGGTCACAGGCCGCCCCCGTCATCCTCGAGGGTCTTAAGTGTTTGGAATACCGGGGCTATGATTCGGCCGGGCTGGCCGTCTTGGAGCAGGGGAGCGTCGAGATACGCCGCAGCGCGGGCAAAATTTCCGCCTTGGAGGCTGTGGTTGGAAAAAATCCTTTGCGCGGAACGCTGGGCGTGGGGCATACGCGCTGGGCGACCCACGGCCGGCCTTCGGAAGTCAACGCCCACCCGCACTCCGATTGCAGCCGCGAAATCGTCGTCGTCCATAATGGAATCATTGAAAATTATCCGGCGCTGAAAGAGCGCCTTCTCCGGGAAGGGCACGCCTTCGGCTCCGAAACCGACACGGAAGTCATCTCCCACCTGATTGAGTCTCATTTGCGGCAGTTTTCTCGAACCCAAGGGGCGTTGTCAACGGCGGTCGTGGAGCCTTTGTTTTTTGAGGCGGTGCGCCGGGCTTTGAAGGAACTACGCGGCTCCTACGCGCTTGGCATCCTCTGGACCAAGACTCCGCACCTGCTTCTGGGCGCCCGTTTTCTGTCGCCTTTGGTCGTCGGGCTTGGCGAGGGGGAGAGCTTCCTGACCTCGGACGTCGCCGCCTTTTTGAGCTACAGCCGCAAGGCGGTTTTCTTGGAGGACGGGGACATCGCCGTTTTGAGCGGCGGGGACTGCCGCTTTTTCGATTTGGACGGTAAAAAGAGGGAGAGAAAAACCATCTCGATTCATTGGGACCGGACGATGGCCGAGAAATCCGGCTACCGGCACTTCATGCTCAAGGAGATATTTGAGCAGCCCCAAACGATCGAGGACACCTTTAGAGGACGCCTGTTTCCGCTTAAAGAAAGTTTCCTGCAAACGGAGATCGGCATGCCGCCCGAGGCGCTCGCGGGGATCAAAAGGGTGCGCTTGGTGGCGTGCGGCTCCGCTTTCCATGCGGGCATGGTTGGGAAATATCTATTGGAACATTTCGCCAAGGTGCCGTGCGAGGTTGAAATCGCCTCCGAATTCAGGTATCGCGCCTTGAATTTGGAGCCCGGCAGCCTGGTCGTGGCCGTCAGCCAATCGGGGGAAACGGCGGACACTTTGGCGGCGGTCCGCGGCGCCAAAAGCGCCGGAGTCCCGACCCTGGGGATTTGCAACAGCGCCCAATCCTCCTTGACGCGGATGACCGACTTCACCTTATTGACGCGCTGCGGCCCGGAAATCGGCGTGGCTTCCACCAAGACTTTCACCGGCCAACTGGCGGCTCTGTACGTCTTCACTCTCCATTTCGCCTTGGCCAAGGGGGCGATCGGCGAAGCCGAAGCGCTCGGCCTTGTCAACGAGCTTTTACAGGCGCCCGGTTTGGCCCGGGAGTGCCTGAAACTGAGCGACGCGGTCTTGGAAACAGCCAAAACCTTTTTTAAAAAGGACCACTTTCTGTATTTAGGGCGGCACCTCAATTATCCCGTCGCTTTGGAGGGGGCGTTGAAGCTTAAGGAAATTTCATATATTCACGCCGAAGGCTACGCGGCGGGAGAAATGAAGCATGGGCCCATCGCCCTCATCGACGAGGAGATGCCCGTGGTGGCCATCGCCACGGCTTCCAGGGTTTATGAAAAAATGCTCTCGAACCTGCAGGAAGCTCGCTCGCGGGGGGGCAAGATCATCGCTCTTTTGAGCGAAGGCGACGCGTCATCCCGGGAAACGGCGGATTTTAAGTTGGTCTTGCCCCGTTGTCCGGAATTCATGTCTCCCTTGGTGAATGTGATGCCTTTGCAGCTCTTGGCCTATCACATCGCCGCGCTCCGGGGGTGCGACGTGGATCAGCCTCGCAACTTGGCCAAAAGCGTGACGGTGGAGTGATGCGCGTTCAGAAACCCAATATTTTCGGCATCGGCGTGGACATCGTGGAAATCGGCCGCATCGAGCGTTTGGCCAAAGCCCGGGGCAATTTCTTAAAGAGGGTCTTTTCCGAGGAGGAAATCCGCTACTGCCGGAGCAAGGCCCGCAAGTGGCAGCATTTTGCCGTCCGCTTCGCCGCCAAAGAGGCGGTATGGAAAGCCCTGGGAGGAAGGGGCAAAGGGATTCATCTGAAGGATATTTTGGTTCGGCGGGACGCTTTCGGCAAGCCTAAAGTCGTGTTTCGCCGCGCCTCCCAGCTGCCCGAACCTCTGGAATTGGAGTTGTCCCTGGCGCATTCCGACCACTACGCCGTGGCGGCGGCCATCGCAACATGCAGGCGCCCAAAACCCTCTCGCTGACTTCCAAATTAGTCAAGCGCTGGCTGCCGGAGCGGCCGGTCCGCGCTCACAAAGGACAATTCGGCCACGTGCTGTTGGTCGCGGGGTCGCGGGGCATGTCGGGCGCGGCCGTTTTGGCGGCGGAGGCGGCCACCCGCATCGGAGCCGGTTATGTCACGGTCGCCGCGCCGCGCAGCCAACAATCCATATTCACCTGCCGCTGGCCCGAGGCCCTCACCTGGGCCTTGCCGGAAACCCGCGAGGGCTGCATCCATTCGTCGGCGGCCGGATGGATCGCGGAAAAAATCCGAAAGGGCTCCTACCAGGTTCTGGCCGTTGGTCCAGGACTTTCGACCCATCCGGAAACATGCAAGGCGCTGCTGCGGCTGCTGGAGTTGACGCCTCAAATCCCGGTGATTCTGGATGCCGACGGCATCAATATTTTGGCCCGCTTTCCACGGCGGCGGATTGACCGGATGCTGCGCCTGCGATCCATGCCGCTGCTTTTGACGCCGCATCCAGGGGAAATGGCGCGCTTATGGGGCGTGAGCGCCCGCGACGTCGAGGCGCAACGCGAGCGCTGGGTGCGGGAGGGGGCGCTCAAATTCGGCGGCGTTTGCGTGCTTAAGGGGCGCGGCACTTTGGTTTCGGATGGAGCCGCGGTTTACAAAAACCCGACAGGAAGCTCGGCGATGGCCAAGGCGGGGAGCGGGGACGTTTTGACGGGCATCGTCTCGGGATTAGCGGCTCAAAGCTTTGTCCGCGATCCCGGAAAAAGGGTTGCGGAGGCGCTGTTTCTGGCGGCCTGCCTTGGAGTTTATTTGCACGGCCGCAGCGGCGATCTGGCCAGGCGCAGGTTAAGTCCATGGTCCGTCAGCGCTCAGGACTTGATTCGATATCTTCCCCAGGCGATAAAGTCTCTATAAGGCGACCGCAGGTTTATGCGCACAAACCATTGGATAAGCCGCACTGAGAAAGAAACCCTCCTTTTGGCCGGGCGCATCGCCAAAAAGGCGGGGCCGGGACAATTTTTGTGCCTTTCCGGCCCCTTGGGCAGCGGAAAGACGGTTTTTGCCCGCGGCTTGGCCCGCGGTTTCGGCTACAAAGGGTACGTCAGCAGTCCCAGCTTCGCCCTGATTCAAGTCTATCGCGTCCGGAACGGCCGCAGGGTCGTCATCTATCACATGGATTGGTACCGCTTGAAAGGCGCCGAATTGGCGGGCATCGGCTTGGAGGAGTGTCTTTTAGATCCCCGGGGGGTGGCCATCGTGGAATGGCCCGAGGTTGGAAGGGAGTATTTGCCGCCGCGCCGCATTGAGATCAAATTCGAGATTTTGTCCCCTTCCAAGAGAAGAATCTCCGTGACGCCTGTCGGCTCTGGCCGGGCTTGGGTGACCGGTCGAAATTTGATATAATTTCCCGTCGTAGCCGCGTGGGCCGCGCAGGCAGCACTATATCCCTTGCATCCATTGATGAAGACGGGTTTTTTTTTATGCGTTGCCATCGCGATCACCCTTGGTTTGACCGATATCTCCCGGGCTGCGGAGGCCGTCGCGCCGCTGGCGCAACCGGGTCCCCGGAGCACTGCGGAGGGGGCCGGCGTGGATAGCTCCTCCGGCCCGGTTCAGAGCTCAGGCGCCCTGCCCGGCATGACCGGCGCCTCCCTCTTGCCCGGAATGAGCGATGCCCCCGTCTCTTCCACGGGAGTTGCCTCTTCGCCCGAGCCGGAGTCCGCCGCCGGCGCCGAGGGGCCATGGGAGATCGGGGAAATCCGCATGGACGGCAATTTCCACGTCAAGGAGAAGGCCATTCGCAAGCAAATCCGCGCCCGGGAGGGCCAAATTTATTCCCGGTCGGATGCCGACAAAGACATCCAAAGCCTCGTTTCCATGGGGTCTTTCGACAAAGTGTCGGTCGATTTGGCCCCCATCCCCGGCCGAAACGTCGCTCCCAAGTTTTTGGGGTCGGTGAAATCCGCGCATCCCGCGCGGTTAACCTTCCTTCTGGCGGAAAAACCGCGAATCCGCAAGATCAAGTTCGAGGGCAATCAGGAGTTTTCACGCTCCAAATTGGCGGATGAAATTTCGCTGAAAACGAAGGACCCGTTTGATGAGATCAAGTTGCGCGCCGATATCGCCAAGCTTCTAGCCCTTTACCATGAACAGGGCTATGGGGAAGCGAAGGTGCGGGAGGAGGCGCGGCGCGATATCGAGGCGCGCGAGCTCGAATTGACTCTGCATATCGAGGAGGGGCCTCAGGCGCGGATCAAGGAAGTCATTTTGTCGGGCCTTGCCGCGTTCAAACCCAAGAAAATACTGAAACTCATGCAAAACCGGCGCAAAAAGATGTTTAACGCCGAGCAGCTCGAGAAAGACAAGAAGGAGATCGAGGATTATTTCAAAAATCGCGGTTTTACCGAGTTCGAAATCGTGGACTCATCGGTGACCATGAACGCCGAAAAAACGGAGTACACCCTGAGCCTGAGCTTCCAAGAAGGCCCCCAATCCCGGTTTGGAAAAACGACTTTCAGCGGCAGCGCCGTCTACTCCGCCAAGGAGCTTGAAAAAACGATCGTTTACCGGCAGGGAAAGATTTTTAATCAGGAAAAATTCATGGAGACGGTCGCCAATATTCAGGAGAAATACGCGGACAAGGGGTATTTGCGCGCCCGCGTCGACGCCGAAAAGTCGGCGGATCCCGTCACGAAATGGCTCAACATCGAATTCAAGGTGTCCGAGGGCGATTTGGTCTACGTCGATCACATCGACGTCGAAGGCAACAAGGCCACCAAGACGTACGTGCTGCGCCGCGAAGCGGTGCAGAAAGAGGGGGAGGTGTTCAGCGCCTCGAAAATAAGAAAAAGCAGGCAGCGGATGATGAACCTGGGCTTTTTGGAGGATGTGCAGTTGGATATTCAACCGAGCCCTTTGGACCTCGACAAGGTGGACCTGACTTTCGAGGTATTTGAGGGCAAACCGGGAATGCTGACGGCCGGCGCCGGATTTTCCAGCTTCAACGGGCTGGTCGGCACTCTTTCTTTGACCCATCTAAACCTGCTGGGCAAGGCCTATCGCACCAACGTGGCCTGGCAGTTCGGACGCAGGGTGCAGGATTTTTCCATCAGTTGGACCACGCCTTGGGTCCGGGACAAGCCCATCAGCCTCGGTTTCGACGTCTTCAACACGCGCCGGGTGAGGCCGTTCGCCAACTTCGAGAGCGGCTTCGTGGATAAACGGCAGGGAGGCAGCGTCCGCGTCGGGCCGCGATTTGAGGACGACAAATATGCCGCCAATTTCGCCTACACATTCCAAAAAGTGACGGTGTTTGACACGCAAAGCATCGCCGGGGAATCCTTGACGGCGGGCACGAGCATCACTTCCAGCATTTCCGCGGAGTTCGTGCGCGATACCCGCGACAATATCTGGGATCCCGTGGAAGGCACCCGGAATTCCGCCAGCATCGAATTGTCGGGAGGCCCCATCCTCCGCGGCGACGTGCATTATTACCAGCCGGGAGTCCGTTCCGCCTTTTACAAGACGCTTTTTTCGGTCGGGGATTATCCCTTCGTCTGGTCGATCAACAACCGCGCCGGCTTCATCAAAGGCTTCAGCACGACGAAGAATATCCCGGTTTTCAACCGGTTTTTCGTCGGCGGGGCCGACTCGGTCCGAGGCTACGACGTCACCGGTCAAGTCGGTGTGCCGACCGGGGGCAAAGTCATGTACGTGTCCAATATGGAGTTCACCTTTCCCCTGGCCAGGGAGAGGAAGCACACCATCGTTCAATGGGCTTTTTTCGCGGACGTGGGGGGGGTGTGGAGGGATTTCAGCTCGGTGCGCTTTAAGATCGGCAACGAGGAGCTCAATCTGAAATCTTCCGTGGGATTTGGAATCCGGTTCACGACCCCGGCTTTCCCCATCCGGCTCGACTGGGGCTACGGCCTGAACCATCGTCCCGGCGAGAGCCAAGGGCAGGTGCACTTTGCGATCGGTAATATCGCTTTTTAGGGTACGCATGCCGTTGTCCGGGGCCGCCGTGGGGCTCTTGGCGTTGGCCGTTTTGGGGCCGGCGGCGCCGCCTCCCGCCCGCGCCTTGGAGTTGGAGCTGCGCGAGGCTCGCGGGGAGCGCGGCACCATCGGCTATATCGATATGGAGCAGGTTTTTAAGGAATTTCCGAAGACCCGCGAAGCCAAAGAGGCCTTCGACCTTGAGGTGAAAAAGACCAAAGAGGAGCTTCAGAAAAAAAGGGTCGAGGTGTCCAAGCTCCGGTCCCAAATCGGGGAACTGGAGGCCGAACTGGAGCCGCAAAAAGAGAAGCTCAAAGAGCTTAAGAGCAGCCTGGCGGCCAAGACGATCGTGGCCCAGATAGCGCGGGGCTCTTTGCGCAATGTTCCTCAAAAACTGGCGGAGGCGGAAACGGTCCAAACGCAGGCGGAGAGCGAAGCGGACCGCCAAGCGGCCCAAAAGGAAGCGGAGGGAATACGCCAGGGCGCGGAGGAGGAAATCAGTAAAATTATCGCCGAGGTCCCGGAAACCGCGGCCGAGCCCCAATCGGGCCGGCCCGCGCCGGCGGCCTCCGTCAAGACCTCCTCCTCCACGGCGGGTTTGGAGGACTTGCGCCAGCAAGTCCAGACCACTTCCTCGACGGTCCAATCTCTGGAGATGCAGCTCGCGCTCAAAAGGAGCGGTCTTGAGGTGAAAGCGGCGGCTCTGGCGGAGTTTCAAGCCAAGATCAAAGAGGATCTGGAGGGGCTGGAAAAACGCAAGATCCAGATTGTTTTGGGAAGAATTTATCAAATCGTCCGGGAAATCGCCGAAGAAGAGGGGATCAGCGTGGTGGTCGATAAGAACGCCATTTTGTACGGCCAGGAAGCGGTTGATTTGACGGAAAAGACACTGGCCAAGATCAAGGAACTTTAGCGCTCCTGGGAGGATTGACGTGAGATTGACTTTGAAGGAGTTGTCCCGGCTGGTTTCCGGAGAGCTCGAAGGCGACGAAAAGCATGTGGTTACGGGCGCGGCGGGCCTAAGAGAGGCGGGGCCCGCGGACGTCAGCTTCCTGGGGAACATGAAGTATGGGTCGTTGGTGGCGGCGACGGAAGCCGGCTGCGTCCTGGTTCCTAGGGATTTCCGGCCGGCCAACGGCGAATCCGCGCGGCCATTGAGGACAAACTGCATTCGAGTGGACCATCCCCAATGGGCCTTCGCCCAAATTTTGAGCGTCATTGAGCAGGAGACCAAGGAGCGGCCTTCGGGCGTGCATCCTTCGGCGTGGGTCCATCCGGCGGCCCGCCTGGGCGCGGGGGTCAGCGTCGGTCCCTTCACGGTCGTTGAAAAGGGAGCCCGCATCGGGGAAGGAACCGTGCTGGGAGCCCAGGTTTACGTTGGGCCCAGGGCTCAGGTCGGCAAAAACTGCCTGATCTACCCTCAGGTCGTGGTGCGGGAGGATTGCGTCCTGGGCGCGGAGGTCATCGTGCATTCCGGGACCGTCATCGGCTCGGACGGATACGGCTTCGCCACGGTCGGGGGCGAGCACCGCAAAATTCCGCAGATCGGAAACGTGGTCATCGAGGATAACGTGGAAATCGGCGCCAATGTCGCCATTGACCGCGCGACCGTCGGCCAGACCCGCATCGGCGAAGGCACTAAAATCGACAATCTTGTCCAAATCGCCCACAACGTCCAAATCGGGAGAAGATGCCTCATCGTGGCTCAGGTGGGGATTTCGGGATCGACCCGGGTGGGGAAGGGCGCCGTATTGGCGGGCCAGGTGGGAATCGCGGGCCATATTACGATAGGCGACGGGGCCGTGATAGCGGCTCAATCCGGCGTCATGGGGGACGTCGCGCCGGGCGAGACGCTGTTTGGAACTCCGGCTAGGTCCCACCGCCGTCAGATGAAATTGCACGGCTATATCGGCCGTCTGCCGGAGATGTTTGAGGCGCTAAAGAAACTGCAAAAGAAGGTGGAGTAAACATGGAGTGGCAAACCACCATACGGGAAGCCGCGCCTTTGTCGGGCGTCGGCTTGCACACCGGCAATTTTTGCCGGCTGATCTTCAGGCCCGCTCCGGCCAACATGGGAATTCGATTCATCCGGACGGATTTGCCGGATTCCCCCGCGATACCGGCGCGCGTTCGCTACGTGGTGGATACGACCCGCGGCACCACTTTGGGCCTTGGAAAGGCCGTGGCCCATACGGTCGAGCACGTCCTGGCCGCCTGCGCGGGTTTGGGCATCGACAACCTGGACATCCTCATGGACAACAACGAGCCGCCCGCGACCGACGGCTCGGCGATGCCTTTTTTGAAGGCGCTGCTCAACGCCGGCATCAAGGCGCAGCCGCATTTCCCGAAAAGGTATCTCAAAATCCCCGAAAAAGTGCATTACCGCTCCGGCTATGCGGTGTATACGGCCTACCCTTCGGATCATTTTGAGATTCGCTGCGCGATCCTGCATGACCATCCCATGCTGCCCAAGCAAATGATCCATTTGAAAATAAATCCGGAGACCTTTCTCAACCAGATCGCCAGCGCGAGAACCTTCTGCTTCGAGCACGAGTTGGCGGCTTTAAGAAGCATGGGTCTGGCCCGCGGCGGCTCGCTTGAGAACGCGGTCGTCATCGGCGCGGACAAATTTCACACCAATAAAGAAGGCTTGCGCTTTGAGGATGAATTCGTCCGCCATAAGGTCTTGGACCTTTTGGGCGACCTGAGCCTGGTGGGACGATCGTTGTTTAAGCTGCGGGTGGAAGCCATCCGCTGCGGACACGCGCATAACGTGAAGTTCGCCGGGATGCTGGACCGCTCCGCCCATCAGTTAAGAAAAAGCAAGGAAGAGAACAAGTGCTAGAGTGGGGAAGAGAACTTTCTCACCCTGCCACTTTATCACTGTAATTTAGAAGTTTAGGCTGGAGGAAATCTATGGAATCCGTGACCGAAAGCAAGCAAACTGTGGAGAAGCCGGCGCCGTTGAAAATCCTGGGTTTCCAGGACGTGCAGAAAGCCGTTCCCCACCGTTATCCTTTTCTCCTGGTCGATAAGGTCGAAATTTGGGAAGAAGGCAAGAAGGCCGTCGGGATCAAGTGCGTTTCCGGAAACGAAGAGTTTTTCCAGGGACATTTTCCGGGCCATCCCATCATGCCGGGCGTATTGATTTTGGAGGCCTTGGCCCAGACGGCTTGCGTCCTGATGCTCTCGAAGCCGGAATTTCAAGGCAAGCTCGCCTTCTTTATGGGCATCGATGGAGCCAAGTTCCGGCAGCCGGTTCTGCCCGGCCAAGTGCTGCGGCTGCATGTGGACGTTCTTCGCGCGGGCAGCCGCGCCGGAAGGGTGGGCGGCCGGGCGTATGTGGAAGACAAGCTGGCGGCGGAGGCTGAATTTTCGTTCGCTTTGGTGGATAAGTAACGCCATATTTTTCGGACCCACGGAGGTTTAACATGAAGTCCAAAATTCATCCCACGGCGGTCGTTCATTCGTCGGCGATTTTCGCGGACGGAGTCGAGGTGGGCCCCTGCGCCGTGATCGGGGAGGACGTGAGCGCCGGCGAGGGCGCCTTCATCGGGGCGCATGCCGTGGTGGAGCACGCCGTCATCGGCAAAGGCGCCCGGATCTTCAGCGGCGCCGTGGTGGGAAGCGCGCCCCAGGACCTCAAGTACCGGGGCGAGAAGGCCCGCGTCGTATTGGGGGAGCGCTGCACCATACGGGAATTTGTGACGATCAACCGCGGGACGGCCGCCTCCGGGGAAACGGTGATCGGCAGCGACTGCCTGCTGATGGCGTATGCGCACGTCGCGCATGATTGCCGCTTGGGCCGAGGCGTGATTTTGGCCAATTGCGCCACCTTGGCGGGGCATATAGAGGTCGGTGATTTCGCCGTCATCAGCGGTTTGGTGGCGATGCACCAGTTTGTGCGGGTGGGCTCCATGGCCATGATCGGCGGCGGTTCGATGGTGTCTCAGGACGTGCCGCCTTATTGCCAGGCCCAGGGCGACCGCGCCAGGCTGGTCGGGCTTAATCTAGTGGGGCTGCGCCGGGCCAAGGTCTCGCGCGAGAGCATCGCGCAGTTGAAGCAGGCTTATAAGGCGCTGTTTCTCTCTCCCCATACGGTGGCTGAGGCCGTCCGTTTCCTGCGCGCCGGGCCGATGCAACCGGAGGTCGCGCGCCTGCTGGATTTTGTCGAGGCGTCCGAGCGGGGTGTCTGCCGCCCCCGCATGGCGGGCGTGGAGGCCGAGGAACGGACGCCGTCCGGCGTCTGAGAGGGGTTCGGCCATGGCGCGCATCGGCCTGATAGCGGGTTCCGGACAATTTCCGGTTCTTTTCGCCCAGGAAGCGCGCCGCAAGGGCGACGACGTCATCGCCCTGGCGCTTTCCGGCATCACCTCCGCCGAAGTGGAAAAATTGGCGGCCGAGTCGCACACCTTCAAGCTGGGCCAGCTCGAAAAACCGATTCAGATCTTCAAGAAGGCGGGCGTCAAGCAGGCCGTGATGGCGGGAAAGGTCCAGCACCGCTCTCTCTTCGGCGACCTCAGGCCGGACTTGCGGGCCGTCAAGATGCTGGCCAGGCTCAAGGACAAGCGAACCGATACGATTTTGGGCGAAGTCGCCAAAGAATTCGCGAAAGACGGCATCGAGCTGATTTCATCGGCGACGTATTTGTCGCACCTGATTCCGGCGCCCGGCGTCCTCACGCGCACAAAGCCCGACGCGGCGCAGAGGCGCGACATCGCTTTGGGTTGGACGGTGGCCAAATCCCTTTCCGGGCTGGATGTCGGGCAGACGGTCGTCGTCGGCGGCGGAGCCGTCGTGGCCGTCGAGGCGATGGAGGGGACGGATGCCTGCATCCTTCGGGCGGGCGCCGTCGCCGGCCTCGCCTCGCCGCCGGCGGCCGCGGGGCTGCGGGGTTTGCTCAAAAGCGCCGCCGCCAAGCTGCTTGCGGAGCGCGGAGGCCTGGCGGTCGTCAAAGTCGCAAAGCCCAAGCAGGACTTTCGTTTTGATTTGCCGGTCATCGGCTTGACGACCCTTGAGGTGATGAAGCAGGCCGGAGCGTCGGTCTTGGCCGTTGAGGCGGGCCGGAGCCTTTTGTTCGACCGGGAGGAATTTTTGAGGCGCGCGGACCGGGACCGCGTCGCGGTGGTCGCGATGGAGCCATAGCCGGGGGGAATGTCCAATGGAAAAACGCATAAAAGTCGGGGTGATCGGGGCCGGGAAAATCGGGAGCCTGCATGCCCGCGTGCTGAGCAAATTGCCTCAGGCGGAATTGGTCGGCGTTTGCGACAAGAATTTGTGGCGGGCGCAGATGATCGCCTGGCGGACCAACTGCGTGGCCTTCAACTATTACGGGGATTTGATCAAACAAGTGGAGGCGGTCGTCGTCGCCGCTCCCACGGCGCTGCATTCGGAAATCGGCGTCAAAGCTCTTGAAGCGGGAGTTCACTGCCTCATTGAAAAGCCCATCGCCGCTTCGCTGGAGGAGGCCAAAAAACTCCTGGAGGAGGCCAAGGCCCGCAAGCTCGTTCTCCAGGTGGGCCACGTCGAGCGCTTCAATCCGGCGGTGCTGGAGGCGATTCATCATATTCACAATCCGCGCTTTATCACGGCGGGACGCCTGGGCTCCTACGATCCCCGGACCGCGCAGATCGGCGTGGTGTTGGATTTGATGATCCATGACTTGGATATTTTGCTGACTTTGGTGCCTTCGGAGATCGAGCGGCTGGAAGCGGTCGGCGCCCGCCTTCTCTCCGGGCATGAGGACATCGCCAACGTGCGCATCCGGTTTAAATCCGGCTGCATCGCCGATTTGACCGCCAGCCGCATCTCCTTCGAGCGTTTCCGGAAAATCCGCATTTTTCAGCCGGACAACTACATTTCCTTGGATTACCTCAACGCTTCCCTCAAGATATACCGCAAGAGCGCCGAGCAGGTGCGATCGCACAAAGACATCGCCGTGGTTTATCCCAAGCTGGTCAAGGCCGAGCCGCTGGGCTTGGAGCTGGCGCACTTTTTGAGCTGCGTGGAGCATAAATTGGAGCCATGGGTCGGCGGCGAGTCGGGGATTCGCGCGCTCGAATTGGCGCTAAAGATCACCGACGAGCTCGACCGCCACGAGCTTTCCCAGGAACCCGCGCTTTCCTCCTTCACGCCGCCATGGGCCAATCTGGGGGATATCACCCGCTCCATTTCCAGCGCGGTACTGGGCGGCGCGTCTAAAAAATAAAACAAGGCTGAAAGGCGCCGCCTGAAGCGCCGAGTCTATGAAAAAAAATATTCTGGTCGTGGCGGGCGATCTTTCCGGCGACCTGCATGGGTCTCACCTCATCCGCGCCTTGAAGCGGAGATCGGGCGATCTTCGCGTGACGGGCGTCGGCGGGCCGATGATGCGGGAGGTCTGCGATGAGTTTATGCACGACCTGGCCTCTTTGGGCGTCACCGGCTTTTGGGAACCCATCAAGCGCCTGCCCCTGTGGGCCGGGCTTTTAAGGAAGCTCGGACGCTGGATGGACCGGGAGAAGCCCGCGGCGCTCGTCACCATCGATTTTTACGGGTTCAACCACCAAGTTTTGCAGTTGGCCCGCAAACGCCGTCTGAACTCCTTCTACTATATCAGCCCCCAGGTATGGGCCAGCCGCGCCGGACGCATCCGCAGGCTCGCCGGCCTGGTCCGGCATATGCTCGTGATTTTCCCCTTTGAAGAGGAAATTTACCGCAAGGCGGGAGTGCCCTGCACCTTCGTGGGACACCCTCTTTTGGAGATTCTGCCCGCCGTCGAGCGCTTGCCGGGGCCCCGCCAGGGCGAGGGCGCCGTATGGAATATCGGGCTTCTGCCCGGAAGCCGGCCGGCGGAAATCCGGCGGCATTTGCCGGTTTTCCTCAAAGCGGTGGAGCAATTGAGCGGGGCCGCGGGCCGCCCGGTGCGGGCGGTTTTATTCGCGCCCCCGGGTTCGACCGAGGAAAGCTTCAGGCGGTACCGGCGAAATGCCTCCGTGGATTTTGAATTCGTGGGCCGGACGCGTCATTACGAGCGCCGCGCCGAGATGGACCTGGCCATCACCTCCTCCGGAACGGCCACTTTGGAAAACGCCTTGCTGGGGATTCCCATGGTGGTGGTCTATAAGCTTTCGTGGCTCTCTTATCGCATCGCCAAGTCGCTCATTCAAGTGCCGTTCATCTCCATGGCCAACATTCTGTCCCGAAAAGCCGTCGTTCCGGAATTGATTCAAGGGGGCGCCACGGCGCCGCGCATCGCCGAGGAGGCCGTCAAAATCCTGCGCTCCCCGGAGCGCCTGAGGCGCATGCGGGAGGAGCTTTTGAGCCTGCGCCCGCTCTTGGGAAGCCCCGGCTGCTCGGAGCGCGCGGCCCAGGTCATCTTGGACGCGGTCGTTTCTCAAGCCGCGGCGCGGCGGTAACCGCCCAGTATGCGAACTATCCGGCGTCTGATGCCTTTTTTAAAGCCCTATAAGGGGCGCTTCGTTCAAGCCGGCGTCGCGATGTGCCTGGTCGCCGCGCTCAATGGCGGCGCCGTTTATCTTCTCAAGCCGATTGTCGACCGCGTCTTCATCTCGCGGGATTTCCGGATCCTGTGGCTCGCGGTGGCGCTGGTGCCGCTTCTGGTGTTTCTGAAGACGGTCGCGGCTTATATTCAAAATTACTTGATGAGCTGGATCGGCCAAAGCGTCACCCAGGAGCTGCGCGAGGAGCTTTTTAGGCGGCTTCACCAGCTATCCTTGGATTTTTTCGTGCAGAGAAAAAGCGGCGAGGTCCTTTCGCGGGTGACCAACGATTTGACGCTGCTGCAATCCTGCCTGCATTTCATCCCTTTGTACTTGGTGCGCGACAGCGCGACCGTGGTGGTCTTGTTGGGAGTCCTTTTTTATCTCCACTGGAAATTCGCGCTCTTGGCTCTTCTCAGCGTGCCTATGGTCGCGGCGCTGCTCTGGATTTTCGGCCGGAAAATGCGCGACGCCAGCGCCCGGAGCCAGCAGGTCATGGGCCAAATCTACCACCGTTTTCAAGAAAGCCTGCAGGGGATGGTGGTGATCAAGGCCTTCAATTACGAGGAAGGGGCCATCCGCAGGTTTCAGCTCGAAAACCGCTCCTTTTTCGACGAGATCATGCGGTATTTGAGGGCGACGGCGCTGTCGGGCCCGCTGATGGAGTTCGCCGGCAGCCTGGTGCTCGCCCTGCTCATCTATTACGGGGGCAAGGAAATCATCGCGGAGCGCCTGACGCCGGGCGAGTTTTTCGCGTTTTTGGGAAGCTTTTTCGCCGCTTACGCTCCCGTCAAGAATCTGGCCCGCGCCAACTCCACGCTCCAAATGGGTTTGGCCTCCGCCGACAGGATATTTCAGCTTCTAGATGAAAAGACGACCGTCATGGACGCGCCCCGGGCGCCGCTTTTCGAGGATTTAAAAAGCGGCCTCTCGCTGCGCGGGGTGTCTTTCCGCTATCCCACCCGGGAAACCCTGGCGCTTAAAGACGTCAGTTTTTCCATCGCCAAGGGAGAGATTGTCGCCGTCGTGGGGCCGAGCGGCTCTGGGAAATCGACTCTGGCGCAGCTTTTGCTGCGATTATACGACCCGACGGCGGGAGAAATTCTGGTCGACGGCCGGGACCTCAAGCTCTGGAATTCCAGGTCCTTGAGGGCGCGCATCGGGCTCGTGAGCCAGGACACGGTCCTTTTCAACGACACCATCCTGCACAACGTCGCCTTGGGGCTGGAGCCGGCGGCCTTGGACCGGGTTCGCGACGCCTGCCGCATCGCCCACATCGATGATTTTATTGAAACTCTGCCGCAAGGCTACGAAACCCTTGTGGGAGACCGGGGCCTGAGCTTGTCGGGAGGGCAGAGGCAGCGCATCGCCATCGCGCGGGCCATCCTCAAAGACCCCTCCATCCTGATTCTGGACGAGGCGACCAGCAATTTGGACGGCGAAAGCGAGGCGATCGTGCAGAAGGCCCTGGAGGGACTCATGCAAGGGCGCACCGTCGTCGTGATCGCCCACCGCTTGTCCACCGTGCGCAATGCCGACAGGCTGTTCGTTTTCAACGAAGGCGAGCTGGCGGAAGAGGGCACTCACGGCGAGCTCATCGCCCGCAACGGGCTTTATCAAAAGCTCTATGAAGTCCAAAGCCGGGAAGCCCCCTCCCAATCCCGGGAGTTAAAGGTATGAAGGAGCTCATCTTGACCGCAGGATGCCGATGCTAGTCCTTTTTAACGCCCTCGCGTTCGCGTTGACCGCTCTCGGCGGCGGCTTGTCGGCGTCCAGCCGCGCCATGAGCCGGGAAAGTTTATGGCGGCTTTTGTCGTTGGGCTCGGGGATTCTTTTGGCCATCACCTTCGTGGATGTTTTGCCGGAAGCCCTCCTGCTCGATAAGAGGATGTCCGGGTGGGGCCTGATCACGGCCTTCGTCTTATTTTTCGGCCTGGAAGCGGTGGCGATGATGCATTCCTGCCAGGAATACCTTGAGGATTGCTCGGCGCATATTCTCGGCTGGACGGCGCTGACGGCCCTGGCGCTGCACGCCTTTATCGATGGGGCCAACTTGTCCGTCTCCTTCCGGGCCGGCCGCTGGACGGGCGAGGCGGTGGGAATCGGCATGGGGCTGCACAAGTTCGCCGAGGGCTTGACGGTGACCTCGCTTTTCATCCGCTACGGCTATTCGGCCTTAAGCAGCCTGCTTTTGTGCGCCCTTTTGGCGGCCGCGACTCCGTTAGGGAGCCTGGCGGCTTGGCGCTTTGTCTCCGCCTCCGAAGCCGGATGGGTCGCGGGCCTTTTGGGGTTCGCCGCGGGCTGCTTTCTTTACATCGCCGTGGCCGACATTCTTCCGCGCATTCATAAGACCGACGACAAATGGTGCCCGATTTTATTTACGGGGGCCTTGGTCTTTACGGCGGTGATCCTCAATGTCCCTTTCTGATCTTCTCGAAAAATTCCGCAGCTACTCGCCCAGCGTGGACGCCGGCGTTTTGGAAAAGGCGTATGAGTTTTCCAAGCATATGCACCGGGATCAGCAAAGGGCCTCGGGCGAGCATTATTTCACGCATTGCGAAGCGGTCGCGGAGACTTTGCTGGAATTCAAGCTGGACCTGCCCACGGTCGCGGCGGGGCTGCTGCACGACGTCGTGGAGGATACCCCGGTCACCGCCGAGGATTTGAAAGCGGAGTTCGGCGAGGAAATCGCGCGGCTGGTGCAGGGAGTGACCAAGCTCGACGCTCTGCAATTTTCATCCCAGGACCATTTTCAATCCGAAAATTGGCGGAAAATGATCCTGGCCACGGCCCAAGACATCCGCGTCATATTGATCAAGCTGGCCGACCGGCTGCACAACATGAAAACGCTCAATTACCTGGAGTTGGAGCAGCAGCAGCGCATCGCTCACGAGACGATCTCTCTATACGCGCCCCTGGCCCACCGCCTCGGCATGTTCGCGCTTAAATCCGAGCTGGAAGACCTGGCTTTCCACGCGCTCAATCCAGATATCGCCGCCGAGCTCGGCGAAAAGCTCAAAATCTTGACCAAGAACCGCGAAGGCGCTCTCAACGATTTTAAGGCCACTTTGGAGAAGGTGGTGCTTCCCACCGCCATACCCTTTCGTATTTTGGCGCGCGCCAAAAGCCTGCATTCCATCTACGGAAAGATGGGCCGGCAGAAAAAACCTTTCGAAGAAATCCAGGATCTTCTGGGAATCCGGCTGATCACCGACACCATCTCCAACTGCTACGCGCTTTTAGGCATCGTGCATTCCCATTTTAATCCCGTCGTCGGAAGCTTCACCGATTATATCTCCCTGCCCAAGATGAACCTGTACCAGAGCCTCCATACGACGGTGATCGGAGAGGCGGGCGATCTCATCGAAATCCAGATACGCACCGAGGAAATGCACCGCACCTCGGAATACGGCATCGCCGCGCATTGGCGCTACAAGCAGGGCCAGCAGGGGGACGACCGCCATCTCGAGGAAAAGCTGAACTGGCTCCGGCAATGGATCGAGTGGCTTCAGGACCTCAAAAGCCCGAGGGAATTTCTGGAAAGCTTCAAGACGGATTTGGAGCTGCACCAGGTTTTTGTGTTCACCCCCCGGGGCGACGTGAAGGCCCTCCCGGCGGGCGCCACGTGCCTGGATTTCGCCTTCGCCATCCACACCGAGATCGGGCACGAATGCTTCGGGGCGAAGGTCAACAATAAAATGGTCAAGCTGGGGACCGTCTTAAAGAGCGGCGACGTGTGCGAGATTTTGACGCGGAAAGCGGGCAAGCCCAAAAAGGACTGGCTGAAATTGGTCAAGACGGCCAGGGCGAGATCGAAGATACGGCACTACTTGCGGGAAGAAGGCGAGGCGGTGTAGCGGCGGGCGCGGTCGGAACGGATGCAGCCCGTGCAAACGTAAACCTTTTTCGGGGCTCCTTTATATAGAATGGTCTGTCTTTGCAGGTTGGGGCGAAAAACCCGCCGCGTGGCCCTGTGGGAATGGCTGTAGCTGTTCCCGGCCACCGGACCTTTCTGACAAACCGCGCAACGATAAGCCATATTTAGCTCCGAACGTCAATCATACCAAATATATGGCGAGCGCTCAATACATCACGACGGCGGCGGCGGGGATCAAGAGCCGCCCCGGCCGTCCGCTGCAGTATTTCAAAGGCGTGGGTCCGGTGCGGGCCAAGCGTCTGGAGAGCATCGGCCTTGTCACCGCTCAAGACCTTTTGAGCTATTATCCCCGCGATTGGGAGCGCCGCCACGAGCTTCAGGACTTCAACCGGCCCCATCCGGACGGCCGCGTCGTCATTCGCGGCAAGGTTTCCCGCGTCCAGATACATCTGATGGGCGCCAAACTGGGCCTCTTTAAGGTCGTTTTGGAGTCGCATGGAGCGTTTGTCCAAGCGGTCTGGTTCAAGCGCCTGAGCGCGCGTTATGACGTCTTTAAAAAGTTCCGCCATGAAATCGTCCCGGGCGCCTGGCTTTGGATCGTCGGGCGCAGCGAGCCCTCCCTGCTGGAAGTCCGGGAGGTGCATGTGGAGGAACATTACGTCGAAAACGACGGAAGGCTGCCGGCCGACGCTTGCCTGCACGTGGGGCGCATCGTTCCCATCTACCCGTTGACGGAGGGAATTCCCGCCCAGCTCATGCGCAA
The DNA here is from genome assembly GCA_016206405.1 of Elusimicrobiota bacterium. Lineage (GTDB taxonomy): Bacteria > Elusimicrobiota > Elusimicrobia > O2-12-FULL-59-9 > O2-12-FULL-59-9 > O2-12-FULL-59-9. The sequence goes on from JACQRQ010000119.1 coordinate 29,166, forward strand.
CATGGTCTTTAAGTCGCTGTGCGATTATGCCGGGGACTCGGAGGAGGTCCTGCCTCCGGAGATCATGCTGAAAAGGGATTGGATGCCGTTTTCCAAAGCCTTGTGGCAGATTCACTTTCCCGACAGCACCGAGCTGCTGGAAAAGGCCAGGCGCCGCTTGGCCTACCAGGAGTTTTTTCTTCTTGAGACCGCGCTCGGAATCAAAAAGCATCAAACCCAGAGGACCCAGAAACCCTTTCATTACGAGCTCAAAAAGCATTTGCTGACGCCTTTCCGAAAGCGTCTGGGCTTTGATTTCACCGCTTCGCAAAAGAAGGTGATCAATGAAATCTTCCGGGATATGCAGGCGCCCTATCCGATGACCCGGCTTTTGCAGGGGGACGTCGGGTCGGGAAAGACCGTGGTGGCGATTTCAGCGCTGCTGCTGGCCGTGGAAAACGGCCATCAGGGCGCGCTGATGGCGCCGACCGAAGTTTTGGCCGAGCAGCATTACATCACTTTGACGAGGCTGCTGCGCGGCATCGGCGTCAAAGTGGGGATTTTGACCTCGCGCGCGGCCGCCGCCCAGCGCCAGAAGAGGCTCAAGGAAATAGCCGCCGGAAAAATCGACATCGTCGTGGGTACGCACGCCATTTTGGAGAAAGAGGTCCAATTCCCGCAGTTGAGCATGGCGGTCATCGACGAACAGCACCGCTTCGGCGTGCGCCAACGGGCGCTGCTGCGAAACAAGGGCAATTTACTCGACCTGCTGGTCATGACCGCCACGCCCATTCCCCGCACCTTGGCGCTGTCGCTCTACGGTGATTTGGACGTATCCACCTTGACGGAGATGCCGCCCGGCCGCATCCCGGTTGAAACTCTTCACGCCCCGGAAAAAGAGGCGTTTGATTTTTTGCGGGGGGAGATTCAATCGGGGCGCCAGGGCTACGTGGTTTATCCCATCATCGATGAAAGCAGCCGCGCTGCGGAGCCGGGTCAAAACACGCTCAAGGCGGCCAAAATCGAGGCCGAGAGGCTGCAGCAGAAGGTCTTTCCGGAATTCAAGGTGGACCTCATCTACGGGAGCATGTCCGGAGCGAAGAAAGAGAAAGTCATGCAGGCTTTCTCGGAGGGAAAGACCCACATTCTGGTCGCCACGCCCGTCGTCGAGGTGGGCCTCGACGTTCCCAACGCGAGCGTCGTCGTCATCCAGGAGGCGGATCGCTTCGGCTTGGCGAGCCTGCATCAATTGCGGGGGCGGGTGGGCCGCGGACGGCAGGCCTCCCGCTGCTATCTGGTGGGAGACCCGGCGACGCACGAAGCCGAGGCCCGGCTGCGGATATTGTGCGAAACCAACGACGGTTTTAAAATCAGCGAGCAGGATTTGAGGCTGCGGGGGCCCGGACAGATCATGGGAACGCAGCAGCACGGCGAATGGGAGTTTAAAATAGCCGATCTTTTCCGCGACTTGGACCTCTTGGAGATGACCCGCGAAGACAACCGGCAGATTCTTGAAAAGGATATTTCTTTGGTGCAGCCGGAGCATCTGACGCTGCGGCGGCACCTGATCGATTTATACCAAAACCAGTGGCATTGGATTGATTTAGCGTAGGGCTTGGGAAACAATAATATAGGCAATCTGGAGGCCCAGTCTTGAGACAAATTCTAGGCGCGACGAAGGAGCATGCCGGTTGGCATGTGACTGATGGAGCAACGACGAAGTTGGCCAAGGATGGGGCTCCCCGAAGGGCCAAGGCGCTATTGGGCTGCGACATCGTCTCTCATTGCTCACATACCGCTGCGGGTATGCTCGCTCTTCAATCCTTGTCTCGCTCCAAGATCGCCCTGGTCAATTGTTCATATTA
>JACQRQ010000120.1 GCA_016206405.1 Elusimicrobiota bacterium
GCGGTGGACCCTCAGGAGGCCAATCTGGCCGGAGGCTCCAAGGTTTTCTCGGTGGCCGCCAGTTTGGCCCAACTCGCGGAGATTTTCGCCGTGGATGTAAGCGGCAATTCCCCGCTTGAGCCGGACAAGGCGGACATCAGCATCCTGGGCGGCGGGAGCAACCTCTTCGCCGGCTTCCGCGACATCGCCCCGCTAAAGGTTCAGCGGGGGTTCTTCGGGATAGGCATGCTGGCTATCGAGCTTAAGACCGATTCCGGAGCGGCCCAGTTCAGCTCGATTTCCGTGCGCCTGAAGGGCGATCCCGCCGACACGGCCCGCGTCGGCCTTCACCTCGACAGCAACGGGGACGGGAACCTGGATACAAAGACCGATATCCGGCTTACGACGGCCTCTTTTGACGGCGAGGGCGCGGCCGCCCTGTCTTTCTCTCCCCAGACGGTGGGCGCAACTCCACGGCTTTTCTTCCTGACCTTGAGCGTTTCTTCATCGGCGCCCGTAGGAAACAGTCTCGCTCTGGAAATTGAAGACACCGCCAGCTTCGGTATTTCAGGGGCCGCGCCGGCCTCCCAGGCCGGTTATCCTTTTTCCTCCCAGGCGTCCGTTATTGAGGCGCCCAGCTCCAACTCGGGCGACACCAAAGCCCCCGAAGCCTTCGTCATATCGCCTCCGGCCGGCGGGGAAGTGGAGTCTTTGTCCGTCATTTCCGGTTCCGCTTTCGACAACGTGGCGGTGGACCGTGTGTTGGTGGCCATCCGCGATGAAAAATCAGGATTCTCCTGGTCGAACGCGGGGCTTTTCTGGACCCGATCTTTGGCCTACAGCACGGCCACCTGGACCGCGCCTTTCTGGACTCTGTACAGCGGCCCGGGCGCGACCTATCTGACGGCGGGCTCCTCCTACACCATTTTCGCGCAGGCCGTGGATTCGGCGGGAAATTTCCAGAAGCCGCTGGCCGTTTTGGTGAGGGCGAGGGCCAAACAGGCTCCGGCCGCGGACCTGGACGCTTCCGCTCCCTCCGCGTTTTTGAGCTTTCCGTCGGGAGGGACCTCGATCGTCACTTTGGCCACGATTTCCGGGAGCGCCTCCGACAACAAGGAAGTCCGCAAGGTGAAGATCGCCGTTCAGGAACTGGAGAGCGGGCTGTGGTGGAACGGGGCCGGCTGGTCCGCGGGGGGAACGCTTCTGCATCCTTCCTTGTCCTTCGCCCCGGGGGCCGTCGTCTTCTGGCAGTTCCAAGGGCCTGGGGAATCCTTCCTTAAAGGGGGCAACAATTACAGCCTCTACCTTCAGGCGGAGGACGCAGCCGGAAATCTTCAATACCCGGCGACGCGCGCCGACGTCAAGGCGGCGTCCGCCAAGGTCGGCGTGAGCAGCCCCACGGCGCGCATCGACCACCCGGCCGCGGGCGCCGTGGCGGGAGATCTGAGCAAGACCGGAGGCAGCTATGAGGGCGCGGTGGGAATCGTCCGGGTCTCCATCCGGCGGCTTTCCGACAGCAAGTGGTGGAACGGCAATTCCGTCCAATGGGAAACGCCCGCCAGCACCCCGCTCTATAATTTCGCCGCTTTCCAGGCGGGCTATTGGGATTATTTTGCCGGCCCCGGGGCCGGTTATTTGACGCCCGGAGCGTCCTATACCGTCGCCGTTCAAGCCTCCAACGCCGAGGACTCCCTCGTTCAGGCCGCGCCGGAGCGGGTCACGGTTTTTGCTCCCAAGGCGCAGGAAACCGATCTTGGAGGAGGCGGAGCGCGGTTGCCACCCCCACCGACGTCTGTCGGCGACAGCATTCCTCCCTCCTCCCAAATTTCTTATCCGGGCTTGGGGCTTAAAGCCCTTGCGGCTTTGGGAACCATTTCCGGCAGCGCCTTCGACAACGCGGCGCTGGCTCAAGTTTATGTCGCCGTCCAGAGGCGTTCGGACGGCCGCTGGTGGGGCGAAAAATCGGGCTGGCTGGCCAGCAAGGTGAGCCAGTCGGCGGCGATGAACCTGCCCGGTCAGAGCTTCAGCGAATGGTCCTATTCGGCCCTGCCCGACAGCTATTTGACCTCCGAGAGTTCCTACACGATTCAGGTTTGGGCGAAAGACACCTCCGGCAACACGCAGAACCCGCCGTTTGAAAGATTTTTCACCTTCGCGGGGATCGCCGCTCCATCGGTCGCGGTGGATCAGACGCCCCCTTCGCAAGTCCGCGATTTGGTGGCGAAATCGACGGCCGCCGGCGCGGCGACTCTCACCTGGACCGCTCCGGGAGACGACGCCGCCGCCGGCACGGCCGTGCGCTACCACATCCATCTCTCCACTTTGGCGCCGCTGACCGACTCGAACTTCTTTGGCGCCGGCGGCCTCAATTACGACGACCGTTTTGCTATGAAGGCGGCGGGCGTGGCGGACATCGAGTTTGAGCCGTATGAGCAGCGCGCGCCTGCGCCTTCGGCCGGCGGAAGCGCCCAGAGCCTGACCATCCGCAACTTGGTTCCGGGCCGGAAATACTTCTTCGCCCTCAAGGCCGTTGATGACGCGGGCAACCTGTCTCTGGCTTCCAACTCGCCGCCGGTAACGGTGTTCGGCAGCGAGGTCAACGCCGACGGTTCCGGTCAGGCGACGCTCGAGGTCAACGGCTCCGCGTCCCCGGCCCTGGCGCCCAGTTGCAGCGTGGTGAATGCGACCATGACGTACGTCAGCACGCAGCCTCTGAGCGCCGGCGGCCTGATAGCCCTGAGGCTTCCCGATTATTGGACCGCGCCCCAAACTTATTGCGGCGGCTGCAACGGCTACGTGGCTTGGGCGAGCACCTCGGCGGCGAACCTGTCCACCGTTCAACTGTCCTATCTCGAAAGCCGGCAGGCGTCCTTCGGCAGCTTCGCCGGCTTTGAGGCCGTCGGGGCAAGTCAATGGGTTGGACTTCAGGTCAACGCGGGCGTTCTCAAGGCTGGAGAGAAAGTGCGCCTTCTTTATCGGGACGGATTTACCCCGGAGAGCCTGCAAAAGGGCCTCAAGGTCAAGGTTCAAAGCCGCGGAGCCTGGGGCGGCGAGTTGAAAGCGCTCTCGATTCTTCCGGTCTTCGACTATGTGGCCGGCGACGCGGAGAGAATAGATTTTGAAAGTTATGAAACTTTGGTTTTGGGCTATGATCAAATTTCCACGGCCATCACCCTCAAGGGCTCCGACGCCTGCGGCCACCTGGCCGCTCCGAAGGTCCCTAAGACGCTGCGCGTGCGCGGTCTGGAAAGCGATTTGGCGACTTTGGACTCCGGGGCGCTTTTCTCGGCCTTCAGCGGTTTCGCATCGGCGGCCAACACGTTGGAGTTGAGCATTTCCTCCACAAACCCGAGGCCGTCTTTCTACTACAAACCTGGAAATCCAGGCTCGCGCGCCATCGAGGTTTCCTATGCCGATTTCGAGTCCCCGGCCGCGACCACGAGCCTTGTCCGCACCGCGCAGGCCACAGGCGAGCGCATCGACTTTGTTCCGGGGAGCCTCTCGGTGGACGCCGGCGCTCCCGGCAATTTGACCCGGGTCCAAATAACTCCCGACGGCGACGGACAGGGCGACACGGCCTACATCGCTTTCAAGCCGACAAGCCCGTCTCTCGCATGGCGCGTGGCCATCGCCAGCGCGGCGGACGTGTCTTTCACGGCGCCCGTGGCGGAATTCCATGGGACCGGAGACCCGGCGCGGACGGTATTCTGGGATGGCCGCGACTGGGAAACCGGAGAGGTCCTGGCCTCCGGGCGCTACCGCGTCCAGGTGGAGTTGGAAGGGGGCGTTGTGCGGGACACCGCCACCCTTTCCATCGATTTATTGACAAGCTCCATTGAAGGCGCCGTCTACCTGGGACCGGGGACCGGCGCTCCCGTGGCGGGGGCGGAGGTCGAGCTCAGCGGTGGCGGCGCGAGCGCGAAAACCCTCACCCGGGCGGGTGGGCGCTACGTTTTCCATGGACTCCGGGCCGGTCGCGCTTACAACGTCGCCGCCGCGTACTATGACGGCGCCGGCGGCCGGAGCTACTTCGGCCGCAACTCGGAAGTTTCCGCTCCCAAGACCGGCGCCGACCTGCATTTCGAGATTCCGTCGCAGCTGCGGGCGCGCGCGAGCCTGCCCGATCCGGCTCAGGAGGAATTTTCGGGCAGCGTCGAGGCGCACAATGAGCGCTTCACCCGGCAATATTTCTCGGAGCTGCATTTTAGCGCGGGTTCCGCGGAGTCCGACGACGGGGCAGCCTCCTACGGCGGAGCCGCCAGCACCTGGTCCGTGATGGAGGTTCAGCCGGACACCTACACCGTCAAGCTCTTTTTGCCGGGCTTCGACGTTTTCATCGCTTCGGTCAGCGTCGGTTCGGGCCAAGTTCTGGACCTGACGCATGTCTATACCCGCAAGGCCAACCTCTACGGCACGGTGAGCCTGCCATCGTTTCAGGATTACGGCGTCTATATTTCCATCGAGGGGACGCCGCTGGGCGGCGGCGCCGCGTCCCTGTGGGCGAGCGTGTGGCTTCCGGGCAAGAAGGATGCGTCCTCCGCTCCCAAAATCGCCGGCGTGTACGCCATCTACGGGGTTGAAGCCGGGACCTACACTTTGACGGCGCGGGCCGAGGGCTTCAACGTGGTCAGCACCGGTCCCTTCGTCGTCGGCGCCAAGGACCTGGGCACGCCCGATTTCGGGGGCGTGGACTTTCCCGCTTTCAGCCCGAGCTGCGTCCTGGGCGGAACCGTCACGGTCCGTGGAGACGCCACGGACCGCCCCCAATGGAGCCTCGATATCCGCGCACGCAACCTGCAAAACTTCAAAGAGGGCGGCACGAAAGTGACTTTAATTCCCAGTGCGACGTTGTCGAGCGGAACCTACTGCATCGGCGGGCTTGAGGATGGCGGCTACGACGTGACCGTCCAGGAAAACGGGCGCGAGGTGACGGGTTTTGATCTGACCTCGCCCGGCTCTTCGGTCGCGGTTTCCGGAGGCAAAGGCCGGAAGGATTTGACGCTGGAGGCCTATTCCGGGAAGATTCGCGCCTCGTTTTTGACGGGTGCCACGGACTACGCGAACATTTCCTTCTCCGTTTCCGGGCCGGGGGTGTCCATCTCCACCACGGATGTGACCAGCCTGCATGGATTTAGGGGAAGCGTTTTCAGAGTATGGGCTTCCAGCGCCGTTTTGGAGCTGAGCCGCATCGGAACGGGAAAATACGCTCTGGGCGCCAGGTACCGAACCAGCGGCCAACAGTCCGCCCAGACGGCGACCGCGGTCAACGGCGCCGCGCAGGCCGCAACCCTGGACCTGCGAGATCCGACCTACCGCGTGGGCGGAAAGGTGGTCTTAGACAGCAGCCTCCAGCTCAATTTCGGAAGTTATACGTTGACCGCCAATTCCCTGGGCGCCCTCATCGCCATGGCGCCGGCCACGGAGTTTTGCACGGGCGCTCTCTCCGGTTGCCAGAAGTTGAGCGCGGTGCGCGTCGAGCTCTATCCCAGGTCGCTGGCGACGTTCACCAGTTCGGTCACGGCCGGGGGCCTGACTTCCAGAACCTATTACGGGCTGGCTTCCGCCGATGGAAGCTACAGCATCGCCAACGTGCCCAAGGGCGCTTACCTCTTGAGGAACAACGCCGATTTCGATGGAAATTCCGCCAACGGAAATGAGGTGGCGGTGGTTGAGAAGATCGTTTCGGTCGTCGACCGGGACGTGGCCGCGCCCGATATTCCTCTTCTCTTCGGCGCCAACATCGGCGGCTCGGTGAAGCTTCCCCTGGGGGTGAGCGATTCCAGGACGTTTCTCGTGACCTTGAGCAATCTGCGCGGAGCGGTGCTCCTGTCCCAGCAAATCAAGCTCGAAAACGCTGCGAGCGCCGCCTATAAATTCCAGCGGGTAGGCAACGGCACCTACGTCATCGACGTTCAGGACGGCGGCACGCCCAAAAAATACTCCTCCAAGCCGCTGACGGTGGTTCTGGCCGGCGGCGACCTGACGGGCCAGGACATGACTCTCGGACTTTCGGCGAGCATCACCGGAAAAATCAACCTGGCGCGCAAGGTGCTGGCGCCCGGCGCCACGGCTTTCAGCGTGGAACGCACGCCTATTTCCGGCCGCAATGCCGCGAGCCTCATCCCCGGGCTCATCGTCCAGGCCGTGGCCAACCCGTGGGTCGAGGGCGGTTTTGGAAAGGCCTCCATGGACGGCTCGGGGGGCATAGAATTCAACGCCTTCAACCAATTCACCATCAAGGACTTGGTGCCGGGAATTTATGAGGTGAGCTTCTCCGGAAGCGGGGAGATCGCCCCGGAAACTTTTTCAGGCATCCAGCTCGCGGCGGGGCAGACGCGGGATTTGGGCGCCGTCGAGCTGGTCCCCGGGCACACGTTCACCGGGCTGGTCCAGGACGCGGACGGCATCGGCGTCGCCAATATCCGGGTTCAAGCCCAGCCGTCCGGCGGCTCGGGCGCCGAAATCGAGGTCCTCACCGATGCCGGAGGGCGTTTTGTGCTCAAGGGTTTGAGCGTCTCCGAACGCTACTACGATTTGACGGCGGCCAAGCGGGAGGGCGAGGAGGAGTCGGGCTCGCCGCACCTGCCCTACGCGCAGGCCAGGCTCTCGGGAATCGACGTGACGGCGAAAAAGAGCGCCGTGCTCGTTTTGGCCAAGGCGCGCGGCACGCTGGAGTGCCGCGTCAAAACCGAGGATGGCGGGGAGATTCTCTTTCCTGATACCGAGCGGCAAGGCATGCCCGGCGCCAAAGTGTATCTTCAGAAAACGGGCGTGCTGCCGCGCGTCAATCCCCTGGGAGATATCATCGTCCTGACGGAAACCGACGGCAAGTTCACCGTCAGAAATCTCGAAGCCGGGGAGTACCAGGTGGTCGCCTCGGCTCTGGGCTACAAGCCCAAGCGGACCCGGTTGACCCTGGCCGAGGGCGCCAATTTCGCGGACGGCTCTTGCGTTTTGGCGCTCGATTCCGGCGCCACGGTGTCGGGAAAGATCATCAAGCCCAACGGAAGCTATCCCAGCGTATCGGAGGTCGCCTCCATCGCCGCGGCGACGCAGGATTTCTCCGAGACGATCGTCGGCAGCCTCCAGTCTCCGGGCAATTCGCGCGTGGTCACCGCCTACAGCGTCGTGGGGCTCAAGCCGAACACCGCCTACAAGCTCGTGATCGCCGATACCGACGGAGACGTTTTCGTCCCCGCGGGCGGCCAGGATATCTCGCTAAAACCCGGCGAACTCAAGAAGACCATCAACCTCATCTATAAGCCCCGGAGGCCCGAGGTGGCCGCGGTGGTGGAAATCACGCGCAAAGGCGGCCGGACCTTCAACGTCTTTTTCAATTCCACCAAGCCGCTGCGCAAGAAAAAGGACGCAGACAGCGACCCGGCCAAGATCATCCGCCTATCGACCGGCGTCCTGGTGTCGGGGGAGATCAGCGACAACCGCAAGAAAGTGACGCTGCAAGTGGACGCCGAGCGCACCAGCGTCTCCACCGTGACGGTCGGATTTTCAGCCTACAGCAACATCATTGATTTGGACTCCACCGACCTGAACAATCCGGAGCTCTTGATGGAGACGACGGCCGTCATTTTCATCGGCGTCGACGCCATCAAGGAAACGCCCGTGTCCAATTTGAGCGGCGGCCAAGCGAAGATCGGCGGCGATGACCCGTCCAAGGTGGATCTGCCCGCCGGCGCTTTGGACGTGGACGTTTCCAGCGTGGTCAAAATCGGCGTGCGCAAAGCGGATGAAAACCCGGCGCGCAAAAAGAAGGCGCAGGCCCTGCTCTACGGGACCGGCGCAAGCTACGGGTTAAGGTACTCCCCGGAGGCCTATCCGGCCGGCTTCTATAAGGCGCTGGCGGCGGCCGGGGACCTTCCCTCCGTCAACCCTTTGAGCGCGTTTTACGACATCTTTCTGCCTTTGGGCGTGCGCACCGCTTTAAAAAAACCCGCGGCGCTCGAGATCAAATACGATACCACCACCGTCCAGGACCCCGCGCAGCTCAACGTGTATTGGTTCAATGAGGCGGCCAACACCTACATCCTGCAGCAGGACGCCCTCGGAGGCATTCCCGTCGTAGACCCCGTCAATAAGACGGTGACTTTAAACGTCAGCCATTTCTCGACCTTCATACTTTTGCAGAGCAACCTGCTTTCCATCGCTTCAACGGGGACATTCTCGGGCGGCGAAGTGAATGTTTACAACTTCCCCAATCCCTTCGACCTGCAGAGCCGGACGGTCACCGTGCTCAATAACGTCAGCGGCGGTCCCAACCTCGGCATCCGGGGCACCATGATCCATATCGGCGTTCCCGCGGGCATGAGCGGCGACTGCGCCGTTTATATTTTCAACGTGGCGGGTGAAAAAGTGCGCACGATCCATGTCGGCACGCTTTCGGGCGGCAACGTCTATTATCAAGAATGGGACGGGAGAAACGATTCCGGCCAGGATGTCGCCAGCGGAATATACATCGCGGAAGTGAAGATCGGCGGGAACAAGAAGTTCATTAAAATGGCGGTTATTAAGTAGTGATAGAGTGGTATTGGAGAAAGTGGTGTAGTGGTAGAGTGGTAGAGTGGAGGAGAAGAGAGTGATAGAGTGGTATCGTGGTAAGGTGGTAAAGTGGCACGGCGCGGCGCGGTTGCTCCGCAGTCGCTGGATCGCCGTGGCCCTCTTGTCGTTCACTCTACCACTTTACCACTCTACCACTTCTTCATTCGCCGCGAGTTCTAATATAGGAACGTCGGGTGCCCAGTTCCTAAAAATTCCTCCCGGCGCCCGGCCTGCGGGCATGGGCTCGGCTTTTTCGGCCGTGGCCGACGACGTCCACGCCATTTACTATAACCCCGCCGGTTTGGCGACGCTGAGCCAAGTGCAATTGACCGGCATGCACAACTCTTATTTCCAGGGCTTAAACTATGAATTTGCGGCGATCGCGCTGCCTCTGAGCCGCTTCGGCTGGGGCGGCGGGGAGATGGAGGGCTCCGGGAAGGGGACGCTGGGGCTGGCCGTTTACAACCTGTCGGTCAGCGGCATCGAGCGCCGTGGCAACACGGAGACGGCGGCGCCTCTTGGGACTTTTGGGGCGGATGATTTCGCCTACGCGCTCGCTTATGCCCGGGGTTCGGACCGCTTTTCTTGGGGCGCCAACCTGAAATTTATCCAGCAGACCATCGACTCCGTGAAGGCCGGAACCCTGGCCGCCGATTTCGGCGCGCTTTACGGCGCCGGGAGCAATTTAAAACTCGGCGCCGGAGTTCGACATCTGGGCGGCAAGCCGAAATTCAGGCAGGAATCGGACCCTCTGCCGATGCTTGGGTTTTTGGCGGGAAGCTGGCGTCTGGCTCCGGGGGCTCAGGACTCCTTGACGTTGGGTTTGGATCTATTGCTTCCCCGGGACAACCGGCTGGGGTACAATTTTGGAAGCGAGTATCTGCACCGCTTCGCAAGCATGGAAGGGGCTCTGCGGGCGGGCTACAGCTCTCAAAACGCCGACGCGGAGGGCCTCGCCGGATTTTCGATGGGCGGCGGGCTTGGATTTAGGAATGTGGGCTTTGATTTCGCGTGGGTCCCCTTCGGAGACTTGGGCGATACGTTCCGGTATTCTCTAATCGTCAAATTTTGATAGCCCAAGTCTCCAGGAATGGGGACCCCGCCGTCGCTTTCGCTCCGGCGCGCGTAGGCACGGGGCTCGTCATGCTCGCCCCACGCGCCCGTTCGGGGATTCGAA
>JACQRQ010000129.1 GCA_016206405.1 Elusimicrobiota bacterium
CTCCTGCCGCAGTTCGTCGGCCCAGCGCAGGTTGTTGAGCTCGTCGAAGCGCGCCTTGACCTCGATGTAGGCGGTCACCCGCTTGCCGCGCTTGACCGCCGCCTTCAGCGCGGTCAAAATGGGGGCCTGCCGGCTGGTGCGGTAGACCGTATGGTAGATCCGGGTGACCTGCGGATCGCGCGCCGCGTCGTGCAAAAAACGCACCACCGCCGAGAAAGAGTCGTAGGGATGGTGCAGCAGGATGTCTTTTTCGCGGATTTTGTCAAACAGCGTTCGGGGCTTGCGGAGCGGCGGGGGCAGCTGCGGCCGTATCGGAGGATAGTGCAGCCGGCTGTGGGGCTTGACGCGGCAGACGGTGGCCAGGGTCCTCAAATCCAAAGGAAGGTTGAAGCGGTAGAGCGTGCTCGAATCCAGGCGCATGGCCGTCGCCAGGAAAAGCGCCCCTTCGGAATAGGAGGGGGCGTCCACCTCCAGGCGCACCACCTTGGCGTTTGAGCGTTGTTTGACGGCTTCGACGATCTGCTCCTCGAGCGATTCCTCGTCGTCGGGGCGGTAGCGCAAGTCGGCGTCCCGGATGATTTTAAATGGGAAGGCCTCGATGATTTCCCGGTCGGGAAAGAGGGCTTGGGCCCGGTCGCTGAGCCAGCGCTCGATGAGGGCGAAGCGCCGCTGGTTCCCGGAGGAGGAAAGCTCGATGAGGCGCGAGGCGCGCTCTTGGACCGTGAGGATGGCGTACTCCCGCGGGAAACGGACGAAGACGTGTATTTTTTCGCTGACGAGCGGCGGCGGCGTTTCGGTGTAGCGCCCGACGATGTATTGGATGGGAGGCAGGCGGGCGGCGATTTCCCGGTCCAGCCTCGCCCCGCCGGTGAAGTCGGTGTAGATGCGGATGCCGTGGCGCCGCAGCTCGTCTAAGATTTTATCGAGGGTTTCCGCTTGGCGCGCTTTTTGCCGCAGCACCTGGTCCCGGATTTGGGCCAGAAGCTGGACCGGCTTCAAGCCGTCCGGAAATTGCCGGCTTGGATCGCGGCGCGCCATGCGCGAGATTTCCGCCACCCGGATCATGAAAAACTCATCGAGATTGGAGCTCACGATGGTGGCGAAGCGCAGCCGCTCCAGCGCCGGCACCGATTCGTCGGCTGCCTCCGCCAGGACGCGCTCGTTGAAATGCAGCCAGCTAAGATCCCGGTTGATGATTCTTTGTCCCTGCAGGGACGCCGGGGTTTCCGGATGGGTCGGCAGCCGGATGACGATGTCCTCGCGGGGGACGGATATCCAAGGGGTGTTCTTGAGGCTTTTCATGGGATTGCGGAGCCGGCTCCCTCCAATATTGTATATTCTTCCCATAGGGGAATTCTATCAGGCGGGCGCAAGCCGGAGCGCTTGAATTTCGCCGCGGGCGGGGAGGCGGACCATGTTTGAGACGGCCGAACTGGGAAATAAAATCGACAAGGCGGCTTTTAAAGCGGCGGCCGAGAAGCTGCGCGTGGAACTGCTCGACGCGCAGCGCAAGCTGGCGCAATCGGATTTCTCCGTCGTGATCGCGGTCGCCGGGGCCGAGGGGGCCGGGAAGGCGGAAATCGTCAACTTGCTGCTGGAATGGATGGATCCGCGCGGCATCGAAGTGCACGCGATGGGCGAGCCCTCCGACGAGGAGCGCGAACGGCCGCGATTTTGGCGCTACTGGCGGGCTTTGCCGCCCAAAGGCAAAATCGGCGTTTTTTTGGGCTCCTGGTACACCGATCCCATCCTTCGCAGGGTTTTTAAGCAATCCGACGCGGCCGCTCTGGACCTGGAACTCAACCGCATCGTCGCCTTCGAGAAGATGCTGTCCCAGGAAAACACCTTGCTGTTGAAATTTTGGATGCATCTGTCCAAAGAGGTCCAGAAAAAAAACCTGAGCCGCATCGAGAAGGACCCCGACAACAGCTGGCGGGTGACCAAGATGGACTGGAAGTTCTTTCACAAGTACAACCGCTTTCGCAAGGTCTCGGAGCACGCGATTCTTTTGACCGGCACCGGCCAATGCCCGTGGCGGATCATCGACGCCCAGGACAAGCGCTATCGAAGCCTCGAGGCCCTGCGCCTGGCGTTGAAAGCGATCCGCGCCCGTTTGGACGTCTCCAAAAAGGCGCGGGAAGCGGACCCCGCCGCCGTCCTGCCCAAATCCAGGAAAATCAATATCTTGTCGAAATTGGACCTCTCGCTCACCCTATCGCCAAAAAAATACAAGAAAGATCTTGCCGAATATCAAGGCGCGCTCAACCGGCTGGCGCGCAAGATGTACGACAAAAAGCGCTCGATGATCCTGCTCTTCGAGGGGCCGGACGCCGGCGGCAAAGGCGGCGCCATCCGGCGGCTGACCCAGGCCATGGACGCGCGCAATTACCGGGTCGCCACCGTCGCCGCGCCCACCGATGAAGAGCGCTCCCATCCCTACCTGTGGCGCTTCTGGCGGGGCCTGCCGCGCTTGGGCAAAGCGACTATTTACGACCGGTCCTGGTACGGGCGGGTCTTGGTCGAGCGCCTGGAGGGCTTCTGCCGGCCGGAGGATTGGCAGCGCGCCTACGAGGAAATCAATCAGTTCGAGGCCCAACTCGCGGAATTCGGCGTCATCATCGTCAAGTTTTGGCTCGCCATCAGCCAGGAGGAGCAGCTCCGCCGCTTCAAGGACCGGCAACTGACCGCTTACAAGCAGTATAAGATCACCCAAGAGGACTGGCGCAACCGCGAGAAATGGGACGCCTATCAGGCGGCGGCTTGCGACATGATCGAAAAAACCAACAACGCCGCGGCCCCCTGGGTCTTGGTTGAGGGCAACGACAAGCGCTGGGCCCGCATCAAGATTCTGGAGGCGACCTGCCGGCAGCTTGAGAAGGGGCTGTGAAGGTTCTGCTCATACGTCACGCCGTCGCTGAGGACCGCGCCGGTTACAAAGGCGACGACGCCCTTCGCCCATTGACGCCCGAAGGCAGCCGCAAGATGCGCAAGGCCGCCGCGGGGCTAAGGGAAATTTTTCCAGACATCGGAGTCCTGGTCTCGAGCCCGCTTTTGAGAGCCGCGCAAACGGCCGCCATCGTCGCCAAGGCGTATCATTTAGCCGAAACCCTCGAATTCGCCGGCCTTTGCCCGGAAAAGACGCCGTCGGAGCTGCTGAGATGGCTCAAGCGGCATCCGGCGGATGCGGCGGCCTTCGTCGGGCATGAGCCCCATTTGTCCCACGCCGCCGGCTATCTGTTGACGGGCGCCGGCCGCTCGTTTATTGAGCTCAAAAAAGGCGGCGCCTGCCTGCTGGAGTTCCAGGACGGCGTCGAGGCCGGGCGCGCGGTTCTGCGCTGGTCATTGGCGCCTTCCCAGTTGCGGCGTCTGGCGGGCCGGCGCAAAGGATGATGCAGCCATGTCCGCCTTCGACACTTTTCGGCTTGCGCCCGGGAAAGACGACGCCGCGCGGCTTGAGAACTTCGCCGCCAGGATTTGCGAGCCCGGCCTAAGAAGTTTCCTCCGTCTCGCCGAACGGCTCCAACCCCGGGCCAAGGCCGGACTCGTCCACGACCTTCGCGTCGGCGCTCGCCGCCTCATCGCGCGCCTTGAAATCCTGGAAATTTTTAACTCCGGCGCCGTATCGCGGCACTGGCGCGCTCGCCTCGCCGGGCTTGTGGAGGCGCTCTCTCCCGTTCGCAATGCGGATGCTTCCCGCAACATCCTTCAAAAAATTCCAAAAAAAGGTCTTTCTGCGGGGGAGCGGGAAGCCCTCGCGCATTTAAGGCGCGCTCTTAAAAAACGCAGAAGGAAAAAACTGGCTCTGGCTTTGGATTATTGGAGGGGGGAAAAGCCCTCCGCATG
The DNA here is from genome assembly GCA_016206405.1 of Elusimicrobiota bacterium. Taxonomy (GTDB): domain Bacteria; phylum Elusimicrobiota; class Elusimicrobia; order O2-12-FULL-59-9; family O2-12-FULL-59-9; genus O2-12-FULL-59-9. The sequence goes on from JACQRQ010000129.1 coordinate 3,844, forward strand.
CGGGGAGGAACTACGATTCATGGCCAGGTCCCTTTCGCGTTCCGTGGTGAAAAGGCGAGAGGACTATCCTGCGGCCTTTTGCGCTCATATGGCTTTGTGCGCCGGTCAAGCGTTGCGCCGGCTAAAGAAGGCGAGAAAGGAGCCGACGAGCCGGCGTCTACACGAGCTGCGCATCGCCGTCCGGCGGCTTCGATACGCCGGCGAGATTTTCCAAGCGGCCCTCGGCCGCCCCGGCGCGGAGGCGGCGCTCGAAATGCGGCGGCTGCAGCGGGCGCTCGGGGAGCATCACGACCTGGCCGTCCTGATCGCCAGGATTCTAAAGCTGAAAAGGCGCCTCCGCCGCGAAGATCCCGGCGGAGCCGGACTTCGCGATAGTTTTGACCGGCTTATCGCCCGCTGCCGCCGGGCGCAATTAATTAAACTGGTTTTTTTGAAGCGTTTGGCCGGCGCCGGCAATGGCGAGC
>JACQRQ010000123.1 GCA_016206405.1 Elusimicrobiota bacterium
CGCCTTGCCCTGGGCCAAAATCCCCTCGGCCACATTGACTCAGTTATTGTTTGACAGGCCCTTAGTACGGAAGCCTGCCGCAGGTGTGTCCCATCGAGACCCGCCTGTTTTTTTTTGTCATAAGCTTTTATGTTTGATAAATTGAAGAGGCTGGAAGAGGAGTTCCATTTCATTGAAATGGAGTTGAATCGCGGAAACCTTCAATCCGCTGATCCGGGGCGCTACACCGAGCGTGTCAAACGCCATTCCTTTCTCAAGCCGATCGTGTCGAAAATCGTCGAGCACCGAAAATTGACCGCGGAGCTCGGTCAAATCGTGGAAATTCTGCGCGGTTCAGACCGTGAATTGACTCTTCTGGCGCAGGAGGAGAAGGACGTGGTGGAAAAGAAGCTCAAGCTTTTGGAAAGCGAATTGCAGCGGGAACTCACGCCCAAAGATCCTTACGCTGACCGCAGCATTTACCTGGAGGTCCGGGCCGGAGCCGGGGGCGATGAAGCCGGTCTTTTTGCCGCTGACCTTGTGCGAATCTATATGCGCTACGCGCAAATACGCAATTGGTCCGCAGAGCTTGTGGAGTCCAATTCGACCGGCTTAAAGGGCTTGAAGCAGGGAGTCCTCTATATCAGCGGCGCAGACGTTTTTCCGGTTCTCAAGCATGAGGGCGGAGTGCACAGGGTGCAGAGGGTGCCTTTAACTGAAGCCGCGGGGCGCATCCATACCTCCACATGCACGGTCGCCATCATGCCGGAAGTCAAGGAGGTGGAGGTGGAAATAGATCTGAAGGATTTGAAATTCGACACGTTCCGCTCCGGCGGCAAGGGAGGGCAGAACGTCAACAAGGTGGAGACGGCCGTCCGCATTACGCATATTCCCACCGGCATCATCGTGCGCTGCCAGGAAGAGCGTTCGCAACTTCGAAACCGGCAAAGGGCCATGCAGTTGCTGCGGGCGAAATTGGCGGATCAGGCGCTGCAGGAGCAAGCTCAAGACATTACGACGTCGCGGCGGAAACAGGTCGGAACGGGAAACCGCTCCGAAAAGATCAGGACATACAACTTCCCTCAACAACGCGTGACGGATCATCGCGTGGGAAGGTCGTGGCATAACTTTGAAGAGATTTTAGACGGCAATTTGAGCTCCATTTCGCAGGCGCTGATCGAATGGGAACAAAGACAATCCGCTGAAAGTTGAGATGAATCGGGAGATGCCGACTCAATTCGAGCTGAGGACATACGGGCGGGTTTTGCGCCTGGGCGAGAGATTTTTGAAGGACCACCGGTGCGGAGAGCCCCGCGCGAGCGCCGAGTTCCTGTTGGCGCACGTCACCGGCGAGAGCCGGACTAATCTGTATTTGGAGGGAGACCGCGCTTTGGGAGCGCGGGCATACCGCGCTTACAGCAGCCTTTTGAAATTGCGCGCTCGCGGAATGCCCGTTTCTTATGTCGTTAAGGAGCATCAATTTATGGGACTGCGCCTGCGCGTCAGTCCCATGGTCCTGGTTCCCAGGCCGGAAACGGAGCTCCTCGTTGAAAAAGTCCTTGCGAGGGTGAAGAGCGGACGCCGGCTCACGCGCGCCACGGTCTTTGACGTCGGAACGGGATCCGGATGCATCGCGATTGCCATCGCGGCGGCGATGCCGGGCGCGCGGATTTTCGCCTCGGATGTGTCGCTGCATGCTTTGAAGGTGGCGCGCGCCAATGCCGCAGCGCACGGCACGAACGGTCAAATTCGCTTTTTGAGAGGCGACCTTCTTAAACCTTTCCCGTCCCAATGCGATATTTTTATTTCCAACCCGCCGTATCTTTCCAAAGAGGATTTGTCCCTGGCGCCCCCGGAATTGCGTTGGGAGCCGCGCGTCGCTTTGGACGGTGGCCCTTCCGGGCGGGATGTCCTGGGGCGGCTGATCAGCGAAGCCCCCGGCTATTTGAACGCAGGCGGCTTCTTGGCGCTTGAAATCGGCGAGGAGCAGGGGAGTTGGGTCGAAGGCCGGTTGTCCGCCGCCGGCTTTGACGCGGTGGAAGTGGCGCGGGATGATTGCGGAGCGGATCGCTTCGCTTTTGCGCGGCTCCGGCGCGCCGGAACGGTCCGCAAGAGGGAGACGGCCGGGGCAAATGGATAAATTCATCATTCGCGGCGGCAAGCCGCTTCGCGGGACGATCGCAACGGGCGGTTCCAAAAACGCGGCGCTCCCCATTTTGATCGCCAGCCTTCTGACAGATGAGCCGTGCGTGGTCCGCGGGGTGCCGCGATTGCGCGACATCGTCACCACGCTGCGCTTGCTGGAATTCTTGGGCAAGCGAGTGGTCCAGGACGAAACATCGGTCCGGATTTATTCCCGAAAGGGCCTCAAAACGCAGGCTCCTTACGACTTGGTCAAGCAAATGCGGGCTTCGGTACTGGTGGCGGGACCGTTGCTGGCGCGTTTTGGCGGAGTCCGAGTGCCGCTTCCGGGGGGGTGCGCCATAGGTTTGAGGCCCATTGATCTTCATTTGAAGGGGTTTGAGCAAATGGGGGCGAAGGTGTCTTTGGAAAAAGGCGACGCGGTCATGAGCGCCGGGCGCCTTCATGCGGCCCGCATCGCTCTGCGTTTTGCCAGCGTCGGGGCGACGGAAAATCTCTTGATGGCGGCGAGCTTGCTGGAGAGGGGGACGACCATAGAAAACGCCGCCCGGGAGCCTGAAATCGCCGATTTGGCCGTCTTTTTGCGATCGATGGGGGCGCAGATAGAAGGAGAGGGCACCGGACGAATTTGCGTGCGCGGCCGGAGGGTTTTGCGCGGAGCCGAGCACAATGTCATCGCGGACCGGATTGAAGCCGGAACTTTTTTGATCGCGTGCGCGGCGACCCGGGGATCCGTTTTTCTTCAAGGAGCCCGGCCGGGGCACCTGCGAAACGTCTTGAAAAAATTGCAGGAGGCCGGCTGTAAGGTGCAGGCATCTTCGGCCGGAATCGGATTGAGCGCCGCCGGGCGTCCCAATCCGGTGGACATCACCACCCGACCCTATCCGGGGTTCCCTACCGATTTGCAGGCGCCGTGGATGGCCTTGATGAGCTTGGCCAAGGGACAGTCGATGATTCGCGAACGCATTTTCGAGAAACGGTTCTTGCACGCGGGCGAGTTGGCGCGCTTGGGAGCGCGCTTGTCTGTGGATGGAGACATGGTTTGCACCGACGGGGTCGGGAAATTTTCCGGCGCAATGGTAATGGCTTCCGACATCCGCGCCGGGGCGGCTCTATTGGTCGCCGGCCTCGCCGCCGGCGGAAAAACGGAAATATCCCGGATTTATCATATTGACCGGGGTTACGAGGCGGTTGAAAAGAAATTACGCCGTTTGGGCGCCGATATCATTCGAGTCAAATCGTAGCGATCGTCGCCGCAATTAGGCCGGCGGGACATGGCCATGCCGGGCGTCAAGCGCCTCGACCGCGGCCGATGGAAATTTCAATGCTTTCTAGAAAGGACACCTGGGCGCTGGCATGGTTGTTCTCGATGGTGGCGCTCTTATTTAGTCCGGCGTGGCTGTCCCTCCGGACGTATTTTTGGGGTGATCTAACCTACCTCCATACGGCCTGGAAAGGACTTCCGGCCGAGCTGTTGATGCGCGGCCAAATCCCGCTCTGGAATCCGTACAACTATCTGGGCATGCCCTTGGCCGCCAATCTTCAAAGCGGGGTTTTTTTCCCGGGTTCGCTGGCGTTTTATTTTTTCCCCTTTCCGTGGGCCGTCAAAATATATTTGCTGGCGCATTTTTTTGCGGCGGGTCTTTTCGCGTTTTTGTGGCTTCGTTCGCTTGGCTTCACGCGCTGCGCCGCCGTCGCTTCCTCGCTGGTGATGGCGCTTGGCGGCGTTTTTTTGAGCCACCTGCCGTTCTTAAACCATATCGGATGCCTCGCTTTTTTTCCGGCTCTGATGCTTTTCTCCGGCTCCACCATCCCCTTGGCCTTGGCCATGGCGGTCATGTTTTTGGACGGCTATCCGACCATATGGGCCGGCGCGATCGTGTCGGCATGGCTGGTGAGCCAGCTCATCCATTCCGAACAAGGGGGTCTGCGGCCGGCGGCGGCGCACACGATGATTTTTTTAAAAGCCGGCCTGCTGGCTCTGGGTTTAAGCGGGTGCCTGCTGCTTCCCGGCGTTGAACTCGCCAAACTCTCGGAAAGGACGAAGGGGTTGGCGCCGGCGATTAAGACTCTCTACTCATTTTCCCTCTCTGACTGGAGGCAATTTGTCGGCCCGCTGTTGACGGCGCCGGGTCAATTCTCGCCTCAGCTCTTTTGGTGGAAGACCTGTTATATGGGGATGTGCGGCTTCGTCTGCGCGCTTGTGGGCGCTTGGCGGATAGACGGCCGCTTGCGCTATGGGCTCTTGGCCTACGCGGCGATAACTCTGTTCTTGACTCTCGGAAACAACCATCCGTATTCCCTGTGGGCGTGGAATAATCTGGCTTTATTGGGCTTCATCCGTTATCCCGGCAATTTGTTGTATTTGCTCATTCCGCCGATATTATTGTGGACCGCCGCCGGCCTCAATGGAAGGCGATGGGCCGCGGTTTTTTGCGTCGTGATTTCCGCAGAGCTGACGGTTTATGGAATGGCCGCGCAACCCTCCGTCCGGCATTCCGCTTTTTCAGAAAAAGGGGTTTTAGTGCGGTATTTGCAGCAAGAACTCGACGGCCACAGATACCTGATCTCGCCCCGCGCGCTCGAATGGCATCGAGGGGCCGGGCGGGATTTTGAAGACGCTTTCCTGGATTGGAAGCAGCGTCTTTACGGCGTGACCAACGCGGTCTATCACTTGCAGGCGGTCGGAAATTTCGGCGAGCCTCTGATTCCCCGCAATGCGTATGCATTTATGGATATGCTTTATTCCGCGAGCGGGCTCGGGGCCGTGGCCCCGTTTTTGCCTTGGGCGGATGCGGTCCTGCTGATGACCAAAGACAGTTTTTCCGGCGGTCCCTTCCGTTATGCTGGGGAAAAATTGTGGCATTTATACCGATTGCCGGCTCCCTCTTTCCGGGCCCGTTATTGGGAGCGGAAGTTGCCTCTGGATTTTTCCGCCTGGACTCAGGACGGCGGTCCGCCTTCCTTAAAAGTGAGCACGCCGTGGGAGTTTCAGGCGCCGCGTCCGGATATTTTCATCGTTGAGGGAACGGCTTCCCGTCCCGGCTGGGTCAGCGCGGCCCAGGTTTTTTTCCCCGGATGGAAAGTGTGGTTGAATGGCGAAAGGGTGTCGATGGAGCCTGCCATGGGCGCTTTTTTGCAGGTCGCGGTTCCTTCCGGCCGGATCCGATTGTTGTTTCGATATGAGCCCTGGAGCTGGAGACTGGGCGTTTTGCTGACTCTACTTTGCCTTGGCGGCGTCGCAGCTTGGGGGTATTTGGAACTGGACAGGTTTTGATCGCGGAGGAATCCATGCTCTGGGCTTTTCTGGGCATCGACATCGGCGGGACCAACACCAAGGTGGCCTTCATGCGCCGTCCTGGCCGGGTGCTGCATCAATTCGCCGTCGCCTCTGAAACTTTCGTTGGACCCCGGCGATTTGTCTCGCGTCTCGGCCGGATTATTCGGGAAAAATGCGGGGATTTGGGGCTTCGAGTGGAGGGAGTGGGAATAGGAGCGCCGGGACATGTGGACTTTCGACGCGGCATTCTTCGCGATTCTCCCAATTTGCCGGGCTGGAAAAATGTGCCCTTGAAAAGCCTGTTTTTCCGGCAATTTCGAACGAAGATACTGCTGGATAACGACGCCAATATCGCCGCCTGGGGCGCTTTCGTTTTGGAGCTCAAGAGGCGGCCGCAGCAGATGGTTCTCATCACTCTGGGAACCGGCGTTGGGGGCGGCCTCATTTTTGGAGGAAAAATCTACCATGGAATCAATGGCTCCGCGGGAGAAATAGGACATATGCGTCTGGTTCCGCGCGGAGCGCTGTGCTCCTGCGGAGGTCGAGGCTGTCTGGAGGCTTATGCGGGAAGTTACGGGTTGTTGCGGCGAGCGCGAGAGCTCAAGGCAGGGCGCGCATCACGATTGGTGATCATGGATCCGCGCGCGTTACATTTAGCGGCTCGCCGCGGCGATAAAATCTGCATAAAAGTGTGGAAAGAGGCGGGAGAAATGCTGGGACGGGCTATCGTCAATTTGAGTTATGTGCTCAATCCGGAGTACGTGCTGCTTTCCGGTGGAGTCGCCCAAGCGGGCGCGCTGCTTTTGGAGCCGGCGCGCCGGGTGATGCGTCAAAACGCCTTCGCGGGACCGCTCAAACCGGTGAAAATTCGAGTCGCGAGGCGCCCGAATTCGGGCGCCTTGGGCGCGGCTCTGGCCGCTATGGAAAACGCCTGAAGGTTTTCTTCGGCGATGACGGGTTACATGGACGTCGAATGAAAGCCTTCCCAAGAGCCCTTTTTTTGTTGGCGCTATTTGCCGGCGCGGCCCGGGCGGAAAAGGATTATGAACTAACTCCATCGACGGGCAATTCCACCATCGAATTTTACTCCGACTCCTTTGACTATCAGAAGTCCAGCTCGATCGTCGTTTTAAAAGGCCAGGTGGAGGTTTTTGACTCGACTTGGACCATGCGCGCGGAACAGGTCGTCATCGATTTGACCTCGCAAAGGGCCCAAGCTTCCGGTCGTGTTCAAATATCGGATGGGAAATCGGTGCTTTTGGGGCAAAACGGCTATTTTGATTTTGCCGCGCGGGAATCTTATGTGGAGGAAGCCTCGGGCGGATATCCCCCATGGATTTTCAAGGGCCGTTTCCTGCGGGTCCGCAAATCAAAGTTCATTTATAAGCACGCGCGCTTCACCAGTTGCGCGGAGGAAAACGCCCACTATCACTTCACCGCCTCCCGATTGACCGTATTTCCCGATCATTACTTGTTGGGGTCGAATATTTTTCTGTATTTAGGTCCAATTCCTGTTTTTTATTTGCCGGTAGTTTACCGTTCCTTGTCTCCGAAGCATTTGTGGGTGACGCGGGTTCGTCCCGGCTACGACAAGCGCAACGGAGGCCAATTTCAGACGGCGACCGACTTCAACCTCGGTCCTTTCGCTTGGACCCGGCTCTATTTGGATTACTTTCAAAAAGAGGGCATCGGCTCCGGGTTGGAGTTGAATTATCGGAGAAACGACCGGCTAAAGGGAACTCTGTACGGATACCACATTCATGAAACGACTTCCCGGAAGGATCGATGGACGTTTTTGGGGAACCACTGGCAGCAGTTGAGTCCGATATATTCGGCGCAGGGACGGTTGCAGATATTGTCTGATCCGCAGTTCAATAATTTATATTTCCGTTCCAACGCTTTTAGAATCGCTCCCCAGTTGGACAACAGCGCGGCGATCGTGAGGCAAACTCCGCAATCGACTCTGAGATTGAGCGTATCCCGCCTCGATATGCAGAATCTGGCGGCGGACCGTTTTGAAAGAGCCGACGGAAAAATTCCGCGCCTGGATTTTCAAAGCGCTCCTTTCCAGCTCTTCGGTCTTACGCCGCTCAACAGCATCCAGGCTTTCGCCGAGCACGCGACCGAAGTGGAAACCGC
>JACQRQ010000131.1 GCA_016206405.1 Elusimicrobiota bacterium
CGCTGAAGGTCACGGTCACGGACTGGCTCGGCCGGCCAACGGAAATCAAAGGCACTTTCAATTCCGGCATGCTCGCGGCCGTGCTCGACGCCAGAGCCAGCAAAGAACCCGGAAAAATTTTGGATCTCTACGCCCAGGCCCGCTCCCGGGGCCAGGATTACGAAGCCATAGACATCCCGGTGCTTCCAAAACCGCAGACGGAGGCCAAACCCGGCGGTCCCGGCGCCAAACCGGCGCCGTCTCCGGCGCAGGCGCCGGAAAAGACCGTCCCGCCGGAGGCCCAATCCCAAACGGCCTTGCAGGTTCCTTAGACTCCGGAGGTTTTCGGCTTCATCGAGTCGCAGGCAAAGGAGCTTCTGGCGCGGGACCCCAAGCTGGCGCGCGGCATCATGGAAAATCCGGGCTCAACGCCTGAAATGAAGACGCTGGCCGCCAACGCCCTGGCGGACTATCCCGGCTTAAGCCCCGCCTCCGATCCTCTTTGGCGGGGCGAGAGCTTTTTGTCCACGCCCAGAAAACGGGCTGTGACGCTTCTTAAACGCCAGTTGTCTTCGGAAGCGGAAAAAAACCTGGAGGCCAGGGTCCAAGAACGCCTCCGGGAGCTTTTTGGAGGCAGGAGCGAAGAAGAGGCGCGGCAGAACCCGCTCATCATCGAGAAGGTTCGGAAGTTTTTGCAGGGGGAAAAGAGCGAGATCACGCTGGTCAAGGACTTGAAGGACATCGAGAAATTTACGCAAACCCAGGTTCCCACGGCGGAAACCATGCAGGAGGCCCAAAAGGCGGCGGAGGAGCTCAGCCCCCGGGGCCCTCCTCCCGACAAATCTGAAATCCGAGATATGCTTTCCCTCCAGCCCCGGCCGCCCCCGGAAGCGCCGCGCATCATCAAACCGGGAGAAACGGCGCCCGGTCACAAGGGGGATTTGATTTTGCCCGGCCGGCCGCCTTCGGAGGCGCCGCGCATCATCAAACCGGGGGAACCCGCCCCCAAGCCCGCCGCTATCGAGCCTTCCCGGAATTCGGAGACCTCGCCCGCGGCCCGGACCGTCGAGGAAATTTTCAGGGAGGCGAAAAGCATCATCCGGGCGCAGGAGCTTAAAGCCGTCGCCGACGCGAAATTCGACGCCTATGCCGCCGGAAGCGGCCTCAACGCGCCGGAGAAGCTGGCCCTGCGGCATCTGAGGGACAGCGTAGTCGCCGACGTCATATCGGAGCACGCGGCCGACCGCTTCGTCCGGGGCGTCCTGCATGGGCAGGCCAGCAGCGAGGATGTTTTCGACTACATGGTTCTGCAGACGGAGGTTTTAAAGAGCTTGAAGATACCGGACATCACAGGATTCCGCGAAAATCAAAAAAGCCTGTATTTGAACTTCCTGGAAATGCTGCAGGAGGCCAAGGCCAAGGGCGTCGACATCCGCCAGGCGCTTTTGGCGTATTTGCTTTTGGAGACCGGCGGCGGGAAAACCCTCCTTTCCTTTTTGGGCCTCATCCCTCTGGCCGAAGCGCTCTCGAGGGAGCTTCATCTTGAAGGGACGATTTTCGCGACACTGTCCGATCTGTTGAAGTATCAGGCCATCGAGGATTACAAGAGCTACTTCAGCGGCAAGAGCCCCTCCTTTGAGATATTGTCCTATAGCGACCTCAACAGCCGCAAGCTTATGGCCGCCATGACCGGGGACTATTCGCCTTATGAGACGCATGTCATCATCGCCGATGAACTGGACGGCTTGGCTCTGCAGCCGCCGATTTCGATGGGCAAGGACAACGGCCGGATCGGCGCCGCCAATCCACTGTACCAGGTCTACCACCGGTTGTACGGCGAGATCCTCAGTGGGGCGCTGAGAAAGCTCAGAGGCGAGGATTTGGAAAAAGCTCTCGACGGCTTGGCCCAAAAGTACGCCGCGGAGGCTCAAAGAGTCTATGGCGAGATGAAAAGCGGACCCTACCGGAAAGAGGCTGAGCAAGCCTTCAGCGTGGCCAAGCGGCAATTCGGCGGCGTGGAGCCGTACTGGAAGGAAACGGTCCGCAACCTCCACGAGGCCGCATTCATTGCGGAACCCAGCCGGGTGATGGAGGTGGACGGCGAAAAAGGCAAGATGCTGCCGGTCCATCACGGCAGCATCTACGCGACCCTTGATACTCCTTCGCGCAATTTCTTCGAGCTGAAAAACAACTTCGATTTGACTCTCCCATACGACCACGTGGAGACCACCAACTTCAGAAGCGTTATGGAAGAGGCGCGCTACCTCATCGGGCTTTCCGGAACGCTGCCCCAAGGCATGCTGCCGTTCCTTCACAAGCTCAATATGATCGTCCGGGGCCGGGCCACGCAGGGGCACGACAGCCGGCTGGTGGTGTCCCGCTCGCCCATGGAAACGGTCACGACGCTGACCAGGGAGGCTCTCCGCGTTGAAAACGCCAACGGCGGCAAAAACTTCGTCGGCATCGTGGTCAACAGCATGCGCGAGCTGCAGAGCGTCGAGGAGGCTTTAATCCGGAGCGGCGTCAGCGCTCAGGAGCGCATCGCGCGGGTGTATCCCGGCATGACCTACTGGAAGGAAATGCGCTACCAGGCGGAGCGGGTGGCCAAGGAGAGCAATCTGGGGGCTATGGAAAGGGGCGACGCGGAGGTGGTGCTCATCGTGTCGGAAACCGGCGGGCGCGGCTGGAATCCCAAGCTGAAAAAATACCGGGGAACCGTGACGATGATCAAGATGTATCCCGAGGAGTATGCCAGCGTCACCCGCAACCAAGTCGAAGGACGGTTTGACGTCGGGCGTCTGCACGCCGAAGCGCGGTCGCGGTATGTCGATTTGATCGGCCGCGATAAGTTCGCCGCGAACCCGGAGGTCCGGGAAATCGCCTTGAAATCGGCCCAAAGCGCGGTTGAAATTTCAGCGCCCCAAACCAAAGACCGGGCGGCGGCTCTGAAAAAACTGGAGGCCGAGGATCCCGTAGCCTACGCCTTCGTCCGCGCCGCTAACGCCAAAAACTTGCAAAGGGCCGTGAAGGACGCTCGCGAGGGCAATTGGACCCGTCTGGATAAGCTGGTTTCCAACCCTATCGTCGCGGCGCGAGTCTTGAAAAGAGTGCAGCAGACGGTGGAAGACAGGGTTCTGCGCGAGGCGCTTTCGCCGCCGGCGGAGGCCCGCAATCGCGCGCTTCTTTCCCTGCAGACGGTGGCCGGGCAGTTGGGCAAAAAATCGGTTTTGATTCCGATGGGCGGGTCCATGGCCGCCTATTGGTTGACCCAATCCTTGGTCGCGTCTTCGATGACTTTTCCCTTCAGCTTGTTGGCGCCCATTGGGGCCTCCATGGCGGCGGGACAGGCGCTGCGTTATTTTTTCAAGGAAAAGCCTTCCGAAAAGACGCCTCAGGAAAGCGGGGTCGGAACTTAGGCGGCCTTGATGCGGGAAGTTCTGGGCGTTTCTGAAAAAATCCTGCTCGCGGCCGAGTTTGGGGAGTCGATTTTGCAGCGCCCGTCCGCGGCGGCGCTTAAGCTGATTTTCGGCTCCCTCAGCCTGGAAACCTTCCGCGTCTACAGGACCCAACTGCTCAACAGACGCCTTCTGCAGCGCGTCGCCGACAAGGAAAAAACCCTGATCCGCCTTTCCTCCGATGGGGCGGCCCGCGTCGCCGCGTTGAAGCCGCAGTCGCTTTTGCCGCGTGAAACCTGGGACGGCAAATGGCGCCTCATCTCCTTCGACGTGCCCGTCTATCTCAAGCAGGCGCGGTTTGCGCTGCGCCGTAAATTGCAGTCCTACGGATGCGGCATGCTCCACAAAAGCGTTTGGATCACCTCCAGGGCGGTTCTAGAGGAGCTGGAAGAGGAGGTCGCCGCATTGAAGTTGGAGGATCATGTGTGGCTGATGGAGGGCCGGCTTTGGCCCGATTTCCGTCTTACGGAACCGCTGCTGCGTTCGATATGGCCCGCCATCGGCATCGTTGAAAAAATGTATGGGAAATATTTGAGCCGTTGGCGAGAAACGCGAAGGGAGCTGAAAAACTCCGGCCTGCCGGCCGGGGAGAGAGGGCGGCTTTTTCGCGTGCTGCGTGGTTTGGCGGAGGTTGAATTCAGCCGGATTGACCGGCTGGATCCAAAAATTCCGCAGGAATTCTTGCCCAAGGATTGGGAAGGCAACAAATGCCGCCGGTTCATCAGTTTGTGGAGCAGCACGACGGCGTCGCCGATATAGGGGAGGTGGCAAAGGGGAAGTGGTAGAGGGGGAAGTGGTA
>JACQRQ010000124.1 GCA_016206405.1 Elusimicrobiota bacterium
ATCGAGTACCACTGGACCTTGGCTATTTTTTTCCCTTCCGGAGTCGCCGCGTTTTCAAGCGCGATGCAGTTCGACGGGCAAGCCTTGACGCATAAATTGCAGGCGATGCAGCGCTCGGCGTTAAAGAGCAGCGCGCCCCGAAAGTCGTCGTAAGGCACGAGCTTGTCCGTGGGATATTGCACCGTGATGGCGGGCTTAAACAGGTAGCGCAGCGTCACGCGCAGCCCTTTGACGATGCCGGCCGCCGAAACCCAGATATTTTCGAAGTAGCCCTTCATAAAAACAGGTAAACCGCTCCGAAGGCGATATTGGCGAAGCTCCACGGCAGCAGGAATTTCCAATTAAAGTCCATGAGGCGATCCACGCGGAAGCGGGGAAAGGTCCAACGGAACCACAAAAAGCAGAAGGCGATGAGGCCGGTTTTGGCGAAGAACCAAAGCCAGCTCGGCCAAATGCGAAGAAAAGGCAGCGGCGCGTTTCCCCCTCCCAGGAAGAACGTGGCCACCAGCGCCGAGGAAAGAAACACATACGCGTATTCCGCGAAAAAGAAAAGCGAGAATTTCATGCCGGAATATTCCGTATGAAAGCCGGCCACCAGCTCGGACTCGGCCTCGGGGATGTCGAAAGGTATGCGGTTGGTCTCGGCGACCGAGGCGATCAAGAAAATGACGAAGGCGATTTGCCCCATGACGGGGTAAAAAATAAACCAGCGGGGGATAAAGCCCAGCCAGTAGCCGCTCTGAAAATCGTTGATCGCCGTCAGATTCAGGGACCCCACCAGCAAGATAACGGGAATGACGGAAAATGTCCGCGGCAGCTCATAGGAGACGAGCTGGGCGCCGGCGCGAAGGCCCCCCAGCAAAGAGAATTTATTGCCGCTGCCCCATCCCGCCATGACGATGCCGATCACCGTCATTCCGGAGACCGCAAAAATGTATAAAACCCCGATGTCGATATCCGCCGCCGTCAAGCCGCTGCCGAAATAGACCGGCGCGAAGGCCAGCACGGCCGGGGCCGCGGCGACGATCGGCGCCAGGAGGTGAATCCAGGCATCCGCCGCGCGGGGCGAGACGTCCTCCTTGAGCATCAGCTTGATGCCGTCGGCGATGGTCTGCGCCCAGCCGTGAAATCCCCCCACGTACATCGGCCCGAGCCGCGACTGCATATGCGCCGAAATTTTGCGCTCCCACCAAACGAGGAACAACGGCGCCAACGCCACCAGATGGAAAACGACCACCACCTTGACGGCCGACCAAGCTCCCTGCGCCCACAACTCCGGCACCTGCCGGAGCCGCAATAAATTCATCGCCCAGTCGTAAGCGAGATTGGCCCAAACTGAAATTTCGCCCACAGACCAGCCGAGAAGCAGAACTCCGGCGACGATGCCGGCCAGCCAGTAGGCTCCGCGCACAAAGGACGGCCGCGCCCAAGGATTGGGCCAGACCTCCGTGGGCCAAAGACGAGCGGAGCCAAGCAGGCGGCCGCGGCCGTTATTGAGCCGCGGCTCCGGCAAGACCTCGGCGGGCGCCGCCGGCTTGGCGGCCGGACGAGCAGCCGCCGCGGCCGGTTTTGCGTGCGCGGCCGCAGGGATGGAAGGCTTCGCGACGCCGGGAACCGGCGCCTGCGCGGAACCCTGCGAATCCTCGCCTGAATTTTTCACGTTTTCCCGGTTTGTCTCGGACATAAAACGGCTACCTGTCCACTTCTCCCAACACGATGTCTATCGAGCCCAAAACGGCGATGACGTCGGCCACCTTAAGGCCCACCAAAGATTCCTGCAACAGGGCCAAATTGATGAAGGACGGAGCGCGCACGTGCATGCGGTACGGGCTGAAGCCGCCGTCGCTGACCAGGTATATCCCCAAATCGCCGCGCGAGCTCTCGATATGCGCGTAAGCCTCGCCGGGCGGAGGCTTGGGGACCTTGGCCACGCCGCGGCCCTGAACGGGACCCGGCTTGAGCTGATCCAATATCTGCTCGATGATGCGGACCGATTGCGCCATCTCGCGCACGCGGCAATAATAACGGTCCCAGCAGGAGCCGTCCTTGCCGACGACGACCTCGAAATCGGCCTTGCGGTAAGAGGCATACGGCGCGAATTTCCTGACGTCATAGCCGACTCCGCTGGCCCTCAGATTCGGCCCCGAGAGCCCCCAATTGACCGCCTGGTCCTTGGGCACTTTTCCCACCGTTTGGGTGCGGTCCAGGAAGATCGGGTTGAAGCTGAGCAGATCGTCGTATTCCTTGAGCCTCGGCTTGAAGTGTTCCAGGAATTCCTTGGCCTTGCCGCACCATGGGTCCGGCAGGTCCTTCATCACCCCGCCCAGGCGGATGTAATTGAAAGTCATCCGGGCGCCGCAGACCATTTCAAACAGGTCCAAAACCATCTCGCGCTCGCGGAAGGCGTAAAGAAACGGCGTGAACGCGCCGATGTCTATGCCGTAGGTGCCGAAGAAAAGGAGATGGCTGGCGATCCGGTTGAATTCGCACATGACGGTCCTTAAATCGTCGGCCCGTTCGGGCACTTCGATCTTCATGAGCCGCTCCGCCGCCATGCAGAAAACCAGATTATTCATCATGGAGGAGATGTAGTCCCAACGGTCCGTCAACACCACGCAATGATGATAGCCGCGCACCTCGGAGAGTTTTTCAGAACCGCGGTGAAGGTATCCCACATCCGGCTCGGCGCGGACGATTTTCTCGCCTTCCACCGTCAGCCCCATGCGCAAAACCCCGTGCGTGGAGGGATGCTGCGGCCCCATATTGATGAACATCTGGTCCGTCTTCATTTCCGGGGCGGCCGTCGCCGCCGGCGCGGGAGCGGGGTTAGTCGTCATAGCGGTCCTTTTGATGGACGTAATCTTTCCGCAAAGGGTGGCCTTGGATGAAATCCGGAGTCAGAATCTTCTTCAAATTGGGGTGCCCGTCGAAAGTCACGCCCAGGAGGTCGTATACCTCGCGCTCCTGCCAATCGGCCGTCTTATAAAGGCCCGCCAAGGAAGGAAGGTTGGGCGAATTCCTGGGGACCTCCGCCTTGACCATCACTTTGCGGCCCCGGCTGAGAGCGCTGGCCAAATAGACCACCTCGAAACTCTCGCGGTAAGCGACATTGGGGGCCGCGGGAGCCTGCTGAACCTGCGGCGTCGCGCCGTCCGGCAAAAAAGGATTGGGATTGGGCTCGGTGATATAGCCGAGGCGATTGACGGGGCCCTTCCAATCGACGGCGGTGACCATGTCCAGATAATCGAAGCCCAACGTATCTTTAAGAAAAGCGAAGAAGGCCGCGACATCCTTCGCGAGGACCTTCAGCGTGAGATAGGGTTCGACTTGCGCCCGGTCTTTTTCCAGCTTCGGATATCCGGCCTTGATTTCGGTGAAAAGATCCTCGTGGGCCGTCATAGCTCCCGGCTCCCTTTCGCCTGCTGGAAAGTGGCGCCGTGGGTGTTTTTAAGCTTCATGCGGGATATTTTCTCCTGCAGTTTGATCACCGCGTATTGAAGCGCTTCAGGCCGGGGAGGACAGCCTCCGATGTAGATATCCACCGGAATAATTTTGTCCACTCCCTTGACCACCGAATAGGAGTCATAATACGGCCCGCCGCAGTTGGCGCAACTGCCCATGGAGATGACAAAGCGCGGCTCCGGCATCTGGTGATAAATTTGGATGATGGGATCGGCCATTTTCTTGACCACGGTCCCGGCGATAATCATCACATCCGCCTGCCGGGGAGTGGGACGGGGAATGACGCCCATCCGGTCAAAATCAAAGCGCGACGCGTAAGAGCCCATCATTTCGATGGCGCAGCAAGCCAAACCGAAGGTCAACGGCCACACCGAGGATTTTCTGCCCCAACCGATGATCGCGTCGGCCGTGGTCAAAACGATTTCCCCTCCGGGCACACGGCCCGAAATGCCGGGCAATTTTTCCAGCACCACTCCCATGCGGCCTCCCCCAGCGACGCTAATCCCAGACCAGAGCGCCTTTCTTCCAGGCGTACATCAAGCCGGCGAACAGCACGGCCAGAAAAACCATCATTTCCCCGACGACAAAGCCGATATCCATCGTCTTGGCGCTCACCGCCCAGGGAATGACGAACAAGGCCTCCACATCGAAGATGACGAACAGCAGCGCGACGACATAGAACCGGAAATTGGTTTTGATTTCGGTGGAGCCGACGGCTTCAACGCCGCATTCGTAGGTCGTCGCTTTGATCGGATCCGGAACGCGAGGGCGCAAAAGCCAAGCCCCGATCAGGGACGCCACCGCAAACCCGACGGACACCACGCCGAAAACCATCAAAGTCAGGTAAGCCTCAAACATCGGCGTTTCCTTGAGCCTGAGAGATTTTCAGCCCTTTGCTCTGCACAAGAACTTTATAGATGTCGCCCATTCCTTCCGGATGGAACAATGTCTTCATCCGGTTTCTGGACTTTGCCGAATCTTGGTCCAGCCCCCGGGGCAGGCGCTCCAGTATGCCGTTGGCTATCATGAAGCGTCCCATAGTCGTAAAGGCCTCCGTTTCAAGGCCGGCCGCCCGGCCGTCCTGGATCAGAGCTTCGAAATCCACCGGACAGGAGATGTCCTCCCGCCCCATTTCCTGGAGCGGGACCGGACTGGAAAAATGCTTGTAGATGAACCGCGGGACGGCCATGGCCGCGTCCGGAGTTCGCCGCCCGTAATCGATGGTGAGCACCTTTCCCATGATTAATTTTTCAGATACGGCCTTGAGCCAGCGCGCGGCCTCTAAATTGAGCACAAAGCGGCTCCCTTCCGGCACGGCCGGAGCGACGGCCTGAGCCCTGCGGAGTAGTTCCTGGGACGAAAAATCCCCCAAGCTATACTGCCGGCCGCCCGCTTCTTGGTCCGGCGCGACATAAACCTCATAAACCCGGCCGCCCGCTTTTTCCAACAAATGGGCGGGAAGGGCGTCGACCAGCTCATTGGACAAAAAAACGCCTTCCACGCGCGGAAGGCTGTCGAGAGACTCCAACACTTCGAGCTTTCCCTCCGGCAGGATATCCCCCAGGGCCCGCATACGCTGGGAGCATGCCTGGCGGAATTTGGGAGATTTCTCGACCAAATAAAAGCGGAGACGGGCGAACAGGGACGGATGCTCGCGCGCCAAGGATTGGATGAGGGATTCAGCCAGGAGGCCTTCGCCGCAGCCCATTTCGACGACCGCATAGGTCGTCCCGTTGCGCCCGGCATAACCTGAAAAGGACTGCAACTGCCCGGAGAGCCAGGCGGCGAGGGTTTGGCCGAAACTGACGTGCAGCTCGGGAGCCGTATAGAAATCTTTCCGGACCTCCCGATGGGTGCTGTAATACCCGCCCTCCGGGTCATAGAGGGCGGCGTCCATATAATCCTTAAAGGTCTTCTGCACCGAGGGTTTTCTTTTTGCCGTCCTGCTTGACTTTATTGATCGAGGCGTTGACCGTTTCGACCACCTTGGCCGACAGCTTGTCCAGATAATCCGCGCCGGTCCGATAACCGGCCTCTTTGACCAGTTTCTTGACTTTGCTGACCACTACAAGGGTATCTGCCATTTGCCGTCTCCTTAATTAACGCAAAATAAACTTCAATTTCTGCGGCCTCAGTCTACAAAATCGAACCTTGGCAGTCAAACTTCCTTCGAGCCGGCTTGAAACTTCCCGCCCTAAGCGGGCGGGCTTCCATCGAAGCTAGTGAAATTTTGTGGCTCGGGCAGGAATTGAACCTGCGACCTAGCGCTTATGAAACGCCCGCTCTGACCACTGAGCTACCGAGCCCTTGTCGCGCCCTGCGCGGCGCTGACCAGTGGCAGCGCCGCTCGGGTCTGAGGACCGCTCGGCTACGAAGGAACCTCGCGGCGCTCCTCATGGGAGAACCAAGCCAGTGGCTCGGTTCAGGGCACCCCCTCCACCGGCCATCCCAGTGGGGTACCACTCCGTGGTTCCCCCTATCTCTGACGGCGCCATGCCAAGGCAGGCGCCTGTCACCCTCTCCTTCAAGGAAATTCCTAAATTTAACGCGCCCTGCGAGCATTACAATAGGAAATTCAGGGCTTGGCTTCAAGTTGCCGCCTTTATTA
>JACQRQ010000133.1 GCA_016206405.1 Elusimicrobiota bacterium
ATCCTGCCCTTTTTCATCAAGATTTCCCCGCCCGATACGGTGTCGAGCACGGGCGCCTGGCCCAGTCCGAACATCAGGTGGCCGTAGAGATTATCCGCGTTTAAGGGCGTGGGCGGAATGTAGCGCACGACGATGGCGTCCCCCAGGCTGCCCTTTTGGAGAGCGCCCACTTTCCAACCCGCCGCCTTTTCGATGATTCGGGCGTTGTTTTCAAAAAGCATCCCGCAAGCCTCGGCGAAGGCCGCTCGCGGATCGCGACGCGCGTGCCTTTGCAGCAAGTACGCCGCCCTGGCCTGCGAAGGCATGTCCGAGCTCATCCCGTCGGTCCCTAGCCCCACGCAGATTCCCTCTTTCATCAACTCCAAAAGCCGGGCCGCGCCTACGGCGTTGTTCATGTTGGACTCGGGATTATGCGCCACCGAAACGCCCTTTTCGGCCATCCGCCGCATCTCGGAACGGTCCACGTGAATGCAGTGCGCCAGAAGGGTCTTTGCATTGAGGAGGCCTGCCTCGTCGAACCTTTGAAGCACCCGTTTCTTGTAGCGGCGAAGGCAGTGGGACTGGTCATAAGCGTCCTCGGCCGCATGGGTGTGCACCCCGACCCTATAGCGCCGCGCCAAGTCTGAAACGGCCCTGAGGGTATCCTCTTCAACCGTGAAGGAGGCGTGCAAACCGGCCATCGGGGCGATCCAATCCGAAGGAAAGGCGGTGGATTTTTTTATGAAGCGCTCGTTTTCCTGGATGCCTTCCCGGGCGCGGCCGTAGCGGTCGGAAACGCCCAAGGCCAGCACCGCCCGGACGCCCGCTTTCTGGACGGCGACCTGAAGCACGTCCAGGCTGCCGGATTGAAAACCCTGGCTTTCATGGTGGTCGACGATAGTGGTCGTGCCGCGGCGGATGCATTCCACCAACGGCGGATAGGCCGACCATAAGATGTCCTGTTCTTGAAGCGTCCGGTCGAGCTTCCACCAAAGCCCTTTGAGAATCTGGCTGAAATTTCTAGGCGCGTAACCGTCGAGGGGAATGCCTCGCGCGAAAGTCGAATAGAGATGATGATGGACGCAGATGTAGCCGGGCAAAACGACGTTTCCTTCGGCATCCAGGCGCCGGACGCCCTCGGCCTTCTTGGACACCTTGGCCGAAGGGCCCACCTCCTCTATCACGCCGCGCCGGATGAGGACCGCGCCGCCCGGCAGGATGCGGCGTTGGGAGTCCAGAGTGACTACCGTCGCGTTGTCAATCAGGAGGTCGTTCATGACCGTCTTTTTAGCGCTGCGAGGACTTTTTCAGGCGTGAACGGCGGATCGTAAAGGCGGACTCCGGCGGCGTTGCAGATGGCGTTGGCTATGGCCGCTTGAGCCCCGTTGATGGAAATTTCGGCCACCGATTTGGCGCCGAAAGGCCCCGAGGGCTCGTAAGTCGGCACCAAGATCGTCACGATGGGGGGGGTGTCGAGCGTATTAAAAAGCTTGTACTTCCTGAATGTGGCGTTGAGCGTGCGGCCGCCGGGAGCGAATTTCATCTCCTCGGTCATGGCGAAGGATATGCCGTTTAAGACCGCGCCCTCCGTCTGCCCCTCAGCCAGGGCGGGATTGATGGCCGTGCCGCAGTCGACGGCGGCCACGTAGCGCAGCACCGTGACCCGGCCGGTCTCGGTATCCACCTCCACTTCGGCCACATGCGCCGCGAAGGGCGGGGGCGAGGTGTGGGAAAAATGGGAGGCCGAGGCGATAATTTGATGCTGGTCGCGATAATACAGGGAGGTGTTGGCCACCTCCGCCAATTTGCAAGCCGCGCCCGATTTGGCCGCCACCATGCCGCCCTCCAAGCGCAGATCCTCGACCTTTTCATCGAGAATGCCGGAAGCCACCTTCAATATCTGCTCCCGGATTTTTTCGGCCGTTTTTTTGACCGCATGCCCGGAGATGTACGTGGTGGATGAGGCGTAGGCCCCCACGTCGAAAGGCGTCACATCCGTATCGGAGGCGGTGACGATGATGTCCGTTTCCTTGACGCCCAGCACTTCGGCCGCGATCTGCGACAGCACCGTGTCCGCGCCGGTGCCGATGTCCGTCGCGCCGATGAGCAGGTTGAAGGAGCCGTCCTCATTGAGCTTCAAGGTGGCCGCCCCCATGTCGATTTCGGCGATGCCTGAGCCCTGCATCAGGCACGCCAAGCCGATGCCGCGACGAAGGACGCCCGTCTGTCGGGCATAGGCCCGCCGCTTTTTGGCCCAGCCGCCCGCCTCAAGCGCCTTATCGAGCGCCTCGAACAGCCCGCTGGAGACGATGGTCTGCGGAACGCCTTCCCGCCCTTCCCCCATGGCCTTAAAAACCGGCGAGGTTTCTCCGGCGCGAATGTAATTTTTTCTGCGAAACTCAACGGGATCCATGCCGATGGCCTCGGCCATGAGGTCCATTTGGCTCTCCCAGGCGAAGAAACCCTGCGTCGCCCCGTAGCCCCGGTAGGCGCCGCCGATGGGAAGATTGGTGTAGACCGAGCGCCCATCAAAGCGGATGTTGCCGATTTTATACATCGGGAGGGTATGGGAACCGGCGCACATCATGACCGTCAAGGCATGTGTGCCGTAGGCCCCGGAATTGACGACCACCTCCATCAAGGCGTCGGTGATGGCGCCGTCTTTTTTGACCCCGGTTTTCAGGCGTATGACAGATGGATGGCGCGTGCGCGTGGAAATGAAGGTTTCCTTGCGCGTCAACTCGATTTTGACCGGCCTGCGAGTCGCCAGGGTGAGGGCGGAGCAGATGTCCTCCAAAACAATCTCTTGCTTGGCGCCGAAGCCGCCCCCGATGCGCGGCTTGATCACGCGCACCCGCTTGATCGGAATCTTTAGGGATTGGGCCACAATGCGGCGGCAATGAAACGGCACCTGGGTGGAGGTGCGGATGACCAAGCGGTCGTTTCCATCCAGGTAGGTGATGGTCACATGCGGCTCCAGAGCGCAGTGCTGCGCGTACTGGGTTTTATAGGTCTTGTCGACGATCGCGTCGGCGCCGGAAAACCACTCGCCCTGCTTGACCTCGAAGTCGAATTTGCAGGCGATGTTTTTTCGGGCATCGGCGATGTGCTTGGAATCCGGCTGGTCATGGATGACCGGCGCGCCCTCCCGCATCGCCTCCAAGGGATCGAAAACCGCGGGAAGAATCTCGTAGTCCACGCGTATCGCCGCCAGAGCCTTGTCGGCGATTTCCGGGCTGTCGGCAGCCACGGCGGCCACGCGATCGCCCACGAAACGCACCTTGTCGTCGAGCACCACGCTGTCGTAGGGCGAAGGTTCGGGATAACCCTGGCCGGCGGTGGTGTGCGGCACGCGCGGAACGTCGCGGTGGGTCAGCACGGCCCTCACGCCCGGAATTTTTCTCGCTTCAGAAACGTCTATCTTCTTAATGCGCGCATGGGCATGCGGGCTCCACAGGATTTTGCCCGTCAATAGACCCCGAATGTCCACGTCGTCGGTGAACTGGGCCGTGCCGCAGGCCAGCGCCAGGCCGTCCACGCGGCGGACGCTGCGGTGGACCGTCTTTAAATTTTCCACCCCTTCCAGCGCGCCGTTTTCCGTCCTCATTTTTTTCTCTCCGCGGCGAGTTTCACCGCCTGCACCTGTTTGACGTAGCCCGTGCAGCGGCACAAAATTCCGTCCAGGGCGCGCCGTATCTCGGCTTCCGTGGGAGATGGAGCGCGGTCCAAAAGCGCCTTGGCCGAAAGAATCATGCCCGGAATGCAAAATCCGCATTGGGTGCCGCCCGTATCCACAAAAGCTTCCTGGAGAGGATGCGGCTCAGACGGCGTTCCAAGCCCTTCAATCGTGGTAATTTCCCTGTCCTGGGA
>JACQRQ010000134.1 GCA_016206405.1 Elusimicrobiota bacterium
ATTTTTGTCAATATTTCCTGTTTTTTATTTCCTTTTTTTTAGAGTTCTCGCAGGCGCCGCTCTCAATTGCCGCAGGTGCAGCAGCAGTGAAGGCAAAAAAGCTAAAATCATCCTCCGCCCGGCAGCCGACAGCGCCGACGGGCTTACGATAATGCCGCAACATTCAGGCTGGAATGGAATGGGGCGATTATTATGAGATTCCATCGTTCGCCGTCAAATTTTGCGGGAGCCTGACCATGCCGGCGGTTGCCATCCTCGTCATCCTGATCGGCCTAAACATCCTATTCGTGCTTATGGAATATGCGCTGGTTCGGACGAGGCCGGCAAGAATCGAAATTCTGGCGCGCAAGGGCGACGCGCGGGCTCTGCGCGTCCAGGAGATGCTCTCGCATATCGATAGATACCTAGCCGCCATACAGGTCGGGATCACGTTGGTCGCCCTCGCCTTGGGCGCCTTCGCCGAGCCGCCCATCACGGAGATCCTCCAAGGCTGGACGGAGCGGACGTTGGGCGATCTTCCCGACTTTCCGCTCCGAGTCGTGTCCCTGGCTGTCGGGCTAGGACTTCTGGCGTATCTCCAAATCGTCCTAGGGGAGTTGCTCCCGCGGACAATCGCCATCCATAAGGCCGAATCGCTCGCGCTATGGGGCTCATTCCCGCTCAAGATATGGGCCTTGTTATGCCGCGCGCCGGTCGCCGTCATGGCCACGAGTTCCGCGTCCCTGGTGCGGCTATTAGGACTCAAGCCCGCTTCCGAAGCGGAGGCCGCCGCTTCCGAGGACGAGATCCGCATTCTTCTCAGCGAGTCCCAGGAGAAGGGAGTTCTGCCGTTCGAGAGGCTCATTCTTCATGAGAACCTCTTTGACCTCAGCGCAGCCAAGGCTCGCGACGCCATGACGGCGCGCGACAAAATCGCCTTTCTTTCCGTCGCCAAGCCCTGGCCGGAAAACCTCGAGACGATCCGGACTCGCCGGTTCTCGCGCTACCCTCTGTGCCGCGAAGATTTGGGGAGCGTCATCGGCTTGGTGCATGTCAAGGATATTGTCCTTCAGGCCGGCGGATCCACGCCCGACATCGAGCGCATCCGGCGCGATATCGCCTCCGTGCCTGAAACCGAGACGGTCGAACGGATGCTCAAGACCTTTCCCGACAAGGGTATTCACATGGCGTTGGTAAAGGAAGAAAAGAGAGGAGTCTCTGGACTCGTGACCCTTGAAGATCTATTCGAAGAAATCGTCGGCGAGGTCCAAGACGAATTCGACCTGCCCCAGGCGTGGTCGCTGGCGGACGTAGTGATCCCCTCGGCTGTGGCCGTTCAATTGGAAGCGAAAGGGGCTGATGAAGCCATCCGCGTGTTGACGGGACGTCTTTGCGCGGCCGAGCCGTCGATCCAAAAGGACGCGGCTCTGCGCGCGGTGCTTGACCGGGAGCGCTTATTCTCAAGCGGCGTGGGCCGCGGAGTGGCGGTGCCGCACGCCAGGCTCGCCGACAGCAAGCGCGCCTTCGTCGCCTTTGGCCGTTTCGCCAAGCCGGTGCCGTTTGCCGCGGCCCCCGACGCGGTTCCGATTCGCCTGGTTTTCCTCGTCCTGACGCCGGCCGGCTCTCCGGTCGCCCAGATTCGGATATTGGCGAGAATCGCCGCCCTCGCTTCCAATGAGACCATCCGGCGGCGGATGCTTCACGCCAAAAGCGCGGAGGCCTTGCTCGAGCTGCTTCGGACCGCGGACACCCTGCTCGCCAGCTAGACTGCCGCCGGGAGCCTTGTTAATCTCCGCCCGTCTTTGAGTGCTGGTACTCTTCCCGATAAATCTGGATGAAGGCAAGGGTCATGGCGATAAGCAGAGGCCCCAAAATCAGCCCGAGAAATCCGTAGGTCCGAAGCCCGCCTAAGATTCCGAAGAACAGGAGCAAGAACGGCAGTTTCGCCTTGCTGCCGATGAGCATGGGCCGCAAGAAATTGTCCACGGTGCTCACGACCAGAGCGCCCCAGATGAGCAAGAACAGCCCCGCCGCCTTGGACTGGGTCAACTGGTAGAGGGCGACGGGCAGCCATACGAGAGTCGGCCCGAAAGGCGGGATGAGGGCGGCGAAGGCGGCGGCAAATCCCAGGAAGATCGGGATTGGGACCCCAGCCATGGCGAACCCTATGCCGGCCAGAAACCCCTGGCTGGCCGCGGTCAGCACGGCGCCGCGGACGACCGCCGTCACGGTCTCATAAAGCCGCAGCGCCAGATGCTCCTTGTGGGAACGCTCCATAGGGGCCAATTCGAGGGCCCAATTGAGGACCGCGGCTCCATCCTTGAAGAAAAAAAACAGACTCAGCATGAGAACCGCCATGTTCACGATCAGCAGCAGGATATTTTTAGCGATCCAGCCGCCCAGTTCGCCGAGGGCCTCCGCCAATTGGCGAAGATTTCTCAGAAACAGCCCCTGAAAGTCGATATCGAAGCCGGCAAGTAAAGTCTCCGCCCTGCGCCACAGCGCGGAGAGGGATTGCGGGAGCATGGATTCAGGCTCGCTCATGCCCGTGGTTCGCAGCGTTTCCACCCAGATCCTAGCGGTTGGGTAGAGATCGGCGGATTCCCGGAACAGGAACCAAACCAGGATCAGCGCGGGCGCGATGACGACGAGCATCACGGCCGCAGCGCTGATAAGGGCCGCGGCATGCTCCTGTTTGACCCTCCGCGCGACTCGCTTGTGCAATGGATAAAAGATGAGGGTCAAGGTCGCCGACCACGCGAGGGCGGTGAGGAAGGGCGAAAACATCCGCAGCAGTTGGGACAGGAGCAGCGCGAGGACCGCGTAGAAGAAATAGCGGAACGCCTGAGGACGCACCGTGCTAGGTCCCCGGTCGTCAGGCGAATCTGGCGGCTTTGATTCGGGCAAGGCTTTCCTCTTTATGGATCCGCTCGTCCAGACCGATGTTCCTAAAGAGATCGGCGAGGGACTTGAAGTCGCCGTAATCCCCCTTGAAATCGCTGTCGAACGACTCAGTCTCGAACGACGAATTTTCGCGCACGAACTCCATATACTCGTGCTCCGCGTGATCCTCGAAGTCCGCGTTGAGCGCGTAGCTGCGGGCCGGCTTCATCACGTAGAGCAGCCAACTGACGTGGTAATAAAAAAAAGCGATGAACTGGGGCAGCAGCCGGTAGAGAAGAAAACTCTCGCGGACGCCCTTTTTCTGCGTCATCTCCTCCAGAATCAACAGGTGCCACTGCTCGTTGTCCTGCTGGGCCCGCGACTCCTTAACGAACTCAAAGACGCGGCGCGCGAAGCCCGGGGACTTGTAGGTGTGAGTCATGGCGATATAGGCTACGTGTTCCCAGGACTGATACGGGACGCGGGCGATGACCTCCAGGACCTTGAACTTTGAGAGGGTGCGGGTTCGGCCGTAGACGACGTCCATTCCGATGAACAACATCTGGGCCAAGAGGCCGTACGCTCTCCTCGGGGCGCCCAGGGTCTTCGCTTGTTCAGCCTGAAGGTCGCCGTGCGCCAAGGTCTTCATCAACTCCGCCCCAACCGCTCCCTGGACAGCATGGCGCCTATCGCTGCGCAGGCGATCAAAAATAGGCCAAACCCGATCATCCGCTTCGACGATTTAAGCATATTCTTCTCAGGGGGTTTCCGACATCTTCTTGAGCAATCTCTCGACCTCTTTCATCTCATGGCCATCATCTCTTCTATCATCGGTGATCCGCCAAGCCCCGTATAAACAGCTTCCGCCCGGACATGCGCCGGAACTTCAATGAGCAAATCCCAAAACAGGGGTCCGAGCCCATCCTATTTCTCTGCCGTGAGCCTCGGCGAATGCGTCCTTAATCTAGCCCAAGTCTCGGGGTCGATAATTCTTGAGACATTCAATCCCTTTTCACTCTGGAACTTTGCGATCTGTTCCCGGGTCCGGGCGCCCAAGACCCCATCCAAGTCACCGGGATCGAAACCCGCCTCCTTGAGGGACCGCTGTATTTCATCAACATCCGAAGGACCGTCACGAGCCTTGGTCCTGTTGATCTCCTCCCATGTCTCGGTGCTCATGTATCCGGAGGACTCCAGGCTTCTTGAGACCTGGAATGCCTTGATGGCATTGCGGGTCCCAGGCCCAATGATCCCGTCCACCGACTCGATCCCGTATCCGGCGTACATCAACGCCAGTTGAAGGTTCTTGACCTTGCCGTCATCCCAGCCGTAAAGGGAACCGATCAACGCTTCCTCTTCCTTCTGGGCGGGAGACTTGCCGCAGCCTATAGATAGAGCCGCAGCGAACAGGATGATCGATAACCGGGCACGCACTTGGCTACTCCGTGTCCCTGATCGTCACGCGACACCCCGCGTTCACGACTTTCATTTGATCACCGCTTCCCCAGGTTTCTTTCATAATCCGCATTCCGCCTTCTCTCCCGATCACATCGGCTCTCTCTTAGCGCATGGATTCCAATTTCGCGATGCGCTCTTCCAATGGCGGGTGGGTCGCCAGGAGAGCCATCAAGCCTCCGGACTGCCCCGAGATTTTCAGCGTGGCGACCGACGCATGCTCTTGCAGGCCGATGGTTTCCATGGAGCGCTTAAGCGCCTTGAGGGCATCGATCATGCTGGCACTTCCTGCGAGTTTGGCTCCGCCCGCGTCTGCGCGAAACTCGCGCCGGCGGGAAAAGTAGGAGACGACCATCGCCCCAAGAAGGCTGAAGGCGATTTCCAGCGCCATCGTGACCATGAAGTTCACCATGCGCCGGGACTCTTCCTTGACGTTCTGGCTGACGGCGAACGCGATCACCCGCGCGAAGAACATGACGAAGGCATTGACGACACCCTGAACCAAAGTCATGGTCACCATATCGCCGTTGGCGATGTGGGCCACCTCGTGCCCCAGCACGCCTTCCATTTGCCTCCGGCTCAGGCGGCCTATCAGTCCGCTTGAGACCGCGACGAGAGCCCGCGCCTTGGTGGGGCCGGTGGCGAAGGCGTTGACTTCCGGACTATCGTAGACTCCCACTTCCGGCATGGCCGGAAGGTTCGCGGACTTGGCTAGGCGGTGGACCGTTTGAACGAGTTCGCCCAGGTCCCCGTGATCTCGCTCAGGGTCGATCACCTTCACGCCCAGCATCCACTTGGCCATGATCCTGGACAGTCCCAGGGAGATGAAGGCCCCGCCCATGCCCCAGACCAGGCAGAAGCCCATCAGCGCCTGGTAGTCGATGCCGTAAGCCGTCAGATAAGGCCGGACGCCCAGGACCTGGAGAACGATGGAGATCGTCACCACGACCAGGATATTGACCGTTACGAACAGAAACACGCGCTTGATCATGATAATGACGCCTCCTCAATTTGTGCCGCATGCAGCCTGATCGGGTCGCATCCCGCAGTGAACTGGTCCGGATGAAACGGGCGAGATCCAAGTCCACGACACCCGAAGCTGGTCAGAAGAAAAGCCGGAAGGGCAATGAGCAGGATAAGCATCGTGATTCGGCTTTTCCATTGGGGACTCATCTTTGATTGTCCTTGTCCTGAATAGAAGGTCCGCCCTCAATCTTCCGGGACTCTTGCGCCGCCTTTTTCTTGATTAGGATAGAAGCCAGGATCGATAGAGCTAAAATTCCAAGCACGATCCCCAGGGAAGCGCCTATGGGCACCTTGTAAACATCCACCAGGAGCATCTTCACGCCCACGTAACAGAGGATGATGGAGATGCCTACCTTAAGGAACCGGAATAGTCCCATGACGCCTGACAGGAGAAAAAAGAGCGAACGAAGCCCCAGGATAGCGAACACGTTGGATGTATAGACGATGAACTGGTCCGTGGTGATGGCCAGGATCGCCGGGATGGAATCCACCGCAAAGACCAGGTCCGAGGCCTCCACGACAAGAAGCGTCGCAAACAGAGGGGTCGCATGCCAAATGGCCTTTTCCTTTATGAAGAAAGCTTCCCCCGCATAGCTGTCGGCGATGGGCATGAAGCGTTTGAAGAGCCTAAGCACCGGGTTTTTGTCGGGCTCGATTCTCTGGTCTTTCTGGAGGAGCATCTTGATGCCTGTGAATATCAGCATCCCGCCGAACACATAAATGATCCAATGGAATGCGTGGATGAGCTTTACCCCGGCAAGGATAAAGATCAAGCGCATCACCACAGCGCCCAAAATGCCCCAGTGAAGGACCCTGGGCTGATACTGCCTTGGCACGCTGAAGTAATCGAAGATCACGATGAAGATGAACATGTTGTCCACGGAAAGGGAGTACTCGATGATATAGCCGGTGAGAAACTCCAGGGCTTTTTGGGAGCCCAGGCGGAAGTATATCCAGATGCCGAAAAGGAGAGCGAGGGAAACCCATGCCGTGCACCAGCCCCCCGCCTCCTTAAGGGAGATCACATGCGCCCTGCGGTTGAGAACTCCCAAGTCAATGTAGAGCACCGTGGCCACGAGCCCTGCAAAGACTGCCCACATCCAGGCTTCGCCGTGCATCAGGGATTTCCTCCGGAAATTCTCCCGCTCAAATCCCGCGCTTTCTTCAAGAACCTCCGTTCATGGGAGGATATTGTCTTTGGTTCACCTACGCCTTCTTTAGCGAGTTTGAAATGCCAGGAACCTGTGCTGAGCAATGAACTCCCGAAGAAGCAGCAAGAAAATGCCCTGGGAGGGATTCCCATAAACGTCGCCGACAGGAACGGGCGGAAGGATATTCCCGAAAGCCCCGCCCCATAATTGATGGCCGAGATGGGAACGATGGGGATGAGTTCTGCAAAGGAATCCGTCGGGTCCATCGCCATCAGCTTCAATTGGTTCTTGAATGCCCGCAGCATATCTCTCCTCCCCGGCCGATAGTACTAGTATACCAGCCGAAAGGCATATCGGTCAAACAGATAATATGGTATAAGTTATACGTATTAACCGATGATACCGCTCAATTACCACCACCTCTATTACTTCTACGTCGTCGCCACGGAAGGCAGCATCGTCAAGGCCAAGGAGAAGCTGCTCCTCGCTCAGCCGACCATTAGCGGCCAACTGCGCGAACTGGAATCCCAGCTTGGCCGGCCGCTCTTTGAGCGCAAGAAACAGCGCCTGCATCTGACTGAGGAAGGTCGCTTCGTCCTAGGTTACGCGCAACGCATTTTCGATCTTGGCATGGAGATGGCGGACTCCCTCAAGGATCGCCCGCCGGAAGGCCGGCTGCGGGCCCAGATCGGCTTGGTGACCGGAACGCCGCGGGCGATCGCGCAGACTCTCGTGGACCATCTATTCGCGGCCTTTCCCCAGGCGCACCTGACCGTGCGGGAGGACAATCTGGGGGACCTCGAGGAAGAGCTTCGAGCGCACCGGCTCGATTTGATACTTTCGGATACGCCGCCTTCGGGAGAGGCCGACGAGGAGTTTATCTCGCGTCTGGCGGGACGCGTCCCGGTCGCGCTGGCCGCCGCGCCCAAGCTGGCGCGCAGACTCGGTCCGCTGCCGCAAGCTCTCGATGGCGCGCCCATGATCCTTCCGGCTCAGCCGAGCCAAGTCTATCATCAACTGCTCGATCTATTCGCCCGCTGGAAGGTGAAGCCGGACGTGGTGGCGGAGGTTCAGGACGTTGAGTTGGCCCGCCGGCTTGCCGTCGCCGGGCGCGGCGTCGTCCCTCTCAACCGCGAGACGCTCAAGGACCGCCACTCCGCGGGAATGCTGGTCGCTCTGCCATCAAAGCCGCTCGGCGTACACGAGTCTGTCTATCTTATCGCGCGGCAACGCCGCTGGCTCAATCCCCTGGCCGAGCGAGCGTTGAACAGTTTTCGGCTCTGAGCGGTCACGTCGCCGACCGCCCCGCCCCACGATTTGATTCCGCCGGCACGCTGGGAGCCTCCGGCTCCCCGGCCGGTACCCGCAGCAATGCGAAGGGTGCTTGCGTTCCACCCTGCTGGTCCGCAGAAAACGGCGCGGAAACGCCAACGATAACGGCGCCGGCCAAACAACGCCTTCCTTTCCGAACTACCCCTTGCTTCATTTTCGGTCTTAGTCCATTTTGCACCTCTCTTCAGGCCTTCCAGGAGTGAAAGCTTCCTGACTGCGGCATAAACGGTTACCCCCCCCCCGGGGATCCGAAAATTCGGCCCAACCCCCGCCGTAGCTGCGGCCGGAAAAGCCTATTGACATATGCGTTTGCATATGCAATACTATATGCGCGTATTCCATCCGGCTGGCCTCGGATGTGCTGAAGGACCTGGGAAAGTTCCCGGCCTATCATCGGAGGCGCATCTTGGAGGAGATCGAGATGCAACTGGGCCATGAACCGACATTGCCGACCCGGAACAGGAAACTCCTGATCAATCTTGTTCCCCCTTGGGAAGCTGAGCCCCCGATCTGGGAGTTGAGGATCGAAGAATTTCGGATATTTTACGACGTCTCGGAAGAAGAGAAGGCGGTGTATGTCAGGGCCGTGCGCAGAAAGCCGGCAGGTCAATCGACGGAGGATATCCTATGAGAACCGTTTCAGTCCGCGAGTTGCAGAGGAGCATCAAGCAATGCGTCCAGTATTCCCAGAAGGATAGGATTGTTATCACTCAGCATGGGGAGCCTTCTGCCGTGATCATCGGAGTCAAAGGAATGGATTGGGAATCGGTGGTTATGGAAACGAACCCGCGCTTCTGGAAGATGATCCGAAAGCGCAGGGCTCAGCCGACGATATCTCTACAGGAAGCGAAATCCCGCGTCGCCGGCAAGCGGCCGCGAAGCTAACCCTCTCGCAGCAAATTCGGGCTGGACTTCCTTCGGCTCGGCTGCCGCTTCGCTCAGGATAAAATCGCCGGTTTGGGCGCCGCCCAAACCGTTCAAGCACTACTCAAAGGATAAATCCCTATACCTCGGGCCCCGCTGCGCGGGACTCCCCCCGGCTTTGCCGGGGGTCGCTGATTCCTGGCGCAAGCTGCGCCTGACGCCGGCGGCCCTGGCCGCCGCAGCTCGCGTCGGACCCAATGCCCTTCTGAACCTTGAGCGCGGGGACGCCGAGCCCAAAGAATGGGTGGTCGGACGCATCCTCAAAGCGTTCGGCGACAAGGTCCGGGAAGCCTTCCCCGGCGCCAAGGACGTTTACGACTTCCTGATCCCGCCCAAGGACTTCGCGAGCTGGCTCCGGAACTTCCGCCTTCGGCGCGGCCTCCAGCAGTCCGAATTGGCGAAAGCCCTTGGAGTCACGAAGGTGACGATCTTCCATTATGAACGGAACGTCTGCAAGCCACGACCCGTAATACAACAGCGACTGCGGAGGGTCTTTAGCTGCAAAGCAGATTTAGATCGATTTTTGTGACGCGAAACTGTAGAACCAACCAGGCGAGTCCCCTGCGTGTGCGACAGAGTCGTCAGGGTCCGTGCCAGAATCTATCTGGCTGAATTGAGTTGCTGCCGCAGCCAACGGGCCTCATAGGCGTCGTCGGCTGCCAAGGCAATCTCCGACTTTCGAAGGATTAGCTCCATACGACGGCACAGCTTGGCGGCATGTCCCCGCTCGCCGCGCGCAAAGGCCACGATTGCCTGATTGAGTGCGGTAAGGGCGCAATCATAGGGGTCATTGGGGGACATGCTGGCAGAGCATTCGGCAAAGTATCGCGCGGAAGCGCCAATGTTCCTGCGGTGGGCCTCAACGTGACCTAAATTGTGCAGCTCCACGGTGATCATTCCCGTATCAGCCAGCCGGCGGTTCAATTCCAGGCTCTCCTCGAAGAGATCCGCCGCCCGATCGTAATCCCCCGTCATTCGGGTCGCCTGGGCGCAAAGGTGAAGCGGGGCCTGCCCAAAGGCCGGCGTGAGACCGCCTGCAAGCTCCCTAGCTTCAGCGGCGATATCGCGAGCGAGGTCGTACGCGGCATCCTCGAGCGCGGATCTGCTAAGAGCTACACGGGCCAACAGCCGGGCTTCGGCGTCCCCGACCTGATCTGCGACTTTAAGCGCCTCCTCGCTCCTTTTACGCGATTCCCCCTTAGATCCCTGCCAGAATGAGAGCAGGCTGTCTCCGTACAGGGCCAGAGCCCGATCCCTCGATGGATCGGCACTCCCTTCACGCAACACCGCTGCGAGAAGGCTTCGGCCAGTGTTGATGTCCCGTGGCGACATCAGCCAGACTCTCCAGACATTAGCCGCCAACTCCAGGGCCGCCTCCTTCTGGTC
>JACQRQ010000012.1 GCA_016206405.1 Elusimicrobiota bacterium
GTGCTTCATAAAGCGCCCCCGTTCCTCGCAAGCGTTACTCGCAGGGTATTATAGCTTGAACCGGCATTGAAAGTCAAGATTACTGATTTTTCGGCTAAAGAAGCGATCGGAAAAGCAGCAAAACCTGCCTGGGAACGCGACATCGAAGGGGTTTCCTGGAGCTGGGAGGCGTCGTTCATCCGGCTGGTCGTCCGATTGCGGGGAAAAGCCTGGGTCGAAAGGCCTGTTTTCCGCTGGGCCCTTTAGCGCCGGCAGCCTAGGCCCAAGGACACATGATAAATTTCCTACACATGGTACGATATCGCTAAGAAGATGAATAATCACCTTTTGGGGGTCTGCGCCCGCACATATGGAACAATGGGGCTGATTGCTCTGCTGACCTTTTCCTGGGTCACGCCGATTCAAGCTGCGCCCATGCGCGGCCGGTTTCGAACTCCGCCCAAAACAATGCGGGCGAATATCCGGTTGCCCGCGCCGCATGTCCAAAAAATCGCCGAGCGGCTGAAAAGCGTCCAGCATATCTACCCGCATGGACCTATCATTAAAACGGATCAAGGAGAGGTTTTAAAGCAGGGATGGGCTCCGGCCATCAAGGCCTCCGCTTCCCAGGACGACCCGCAAAAGGGAAAGGCGGAATTCGACAAACAGTTCGACAACGGGGCCAATCTGGAGCCCGGCAAAGGCGAGGTTTTTGGCGAGGGGTTCGAGGCTTCCCGGCCGCAAGGGGCGCGCGAGTCCTTTGAGGTTTCTCCGGAATCCGACCGGGATTTTATTGAGTTTCACGGCAAAGAGACCATCCGGGTTCCCGTGACGATATCCCGGCCCGGCACCAAGCGGGTTGATTTAACTTTGGCTGAGCTGATGGACAACCACAAGGACGGGGTTCCCTTAAAAATAGCCGCCTATCAATTTTCCAACAAAGCCGTTTTCGCGGCGGTCAAGAGAAACGTGTCCCGCTATCCCATTAAAGTAATCCTGGATATGAGCTACGCTTTTCCGCGCAGCGCGAACGGAAAACCGCACGGCGCGAGCGAGGAAATCCAAGACCTTTTTGCCCTAGAGCGCGAGTTGTCTAAAAATAAACCCGCCAAGGGAGGACTTGATATCCGCGTCGTCATAGCGGCGGGCATCCAGCACAACAAATTCATGCTCTTCGGCGATGAGCTGCTTGAGACCGGATCCTACAATTACTCGGAGTCCGGAGAGCATTCTCATTTTGAAACCGCGGATTTTTTTGACGCGCAGGAGCGCATCCGGCTTTACCACGCCTATTTTGACTGGCAGTGGGAGCAATTCGGCCAAACCCACTTGCAGCTCGTCAGAAAGGGAAAGCAGAAGTGGGACCGGCCCACCGGTTGGCCCGCTCCCAAAGACGTTCGTTTCAATTTCCCGCATGTCGTCCAGACGGTTTCCTTCCGGGGAAAGCTTTTTCCCCTGACGGTTTTTTCTCCCAATGGATTTTCGCGGGAATACGTCATCGATGCCATCAATTTGGCGCAAAAATCGGTCGATTTCGGCATGTTCAGCATGTGGGACATCGAGATCGCGCAGGCTCTGACCCGCGCGAAGGAACGCGGGGTCGCGGTCAGGATCGTCTTGGATAATGGGCAGTCCCTTCCGGAGTCGCCGGTGAGCCAATTTATCATTGACGCCTTCGGCGTCAATTTGAGGCTCGCCTACGGGCCG
This sequence comes from Elusimicrobiota bacterium, assembly GCA_016206405.1. Taxonomy (GTDB): domain Bacteria; phylum Elusimicrobiota; class Elusimicrobia; order O2-12-FULL-59-9; family O2-12-FULL-59-9; genus O2-12-FULL-59-9. The sequence goes on from JACQRQ010000012.1 coordinate 1,687, forward strand.
GCCACCTTGGAAGAGCGCGAAACCATGACGGGTTGGCAAAAGGCGCATGAAAAAATGCACACGAAGTTCCTTATGATCGACGGCGAGGATGCGGCGGAGTCGCTACTCGTCAGCGGCTCGCACAACGCCTCCAAAAACGCCGACCTGTATAATTTTGAAAACTCCAACTATATGACGGGCCGGGCCCGCATGGCCAATTACCGGCGCATCTTTGAGGCGATTTTCCGCTTCGCCAATGTCCCGCATTTGGAGATCGCCCTGAAAGAGCCTCCGCCGCCGCCGAAGGCCGAAGAGGGGACGAAAACCGATAAAGAGGAGCCGGAGGGCGACATGGATGCCGAGCTTCCCACCGGCTCGGAAAACACATTGCACCGCACGTTCAAGGTTTTCAATAAATTTTACCTGCCGAGAGTCGTGGTGAATCCGCCCGCGAAAGAATTCGACATGACCTTCTCTCGATCGCTCTCCAAGGTGCTCAATGAAGCTCCCGAAGCGATCCCGGTGCGGATCGCCGCGCGAAATTGGTCCGACGCCGAAGTTCACGCGGCCGTGAAGGCCAATGCCGGCCGGCATCACATTCAGATCTTTTTGGCCAAAGAGGCTTCGTCGCAGGATAATCCGGCCGTCGCGGAACTCAAGGAGTTGGCGGCGCAGCAAAAAATAGAATTAAAAATTGCCGACAAAATTGAATCCAGCTTCGCCGTCTTCGGCGACAAGGTGCTCCAGACAGGCTCCTACGATTACAGCGGCGCTTCCCTCCAGCACCACATCGAGCATCTGGAGTTCCATAACAATCCGATGCGCATCCATGAATTTATCGGCCGGTTTGATCTGATGTGGAAAAACGGCGGCGGCCTGCCGGGTGAAGGGGCCCAAGATCCTCCGCCGCAGCCCAACACGTGGGGGATTAATTTCCGGGGCAAGGTTTTTGATCCGATCATTTTTTCTCCCAATGGACGGGCTCGCGAAACGGTGCTGGAAGCGCTTAAGATGGCCAAAAAATCCGTCACCATTTGCCTTCCCAAGCTTTATGATCCCGATTTTGCCGACGCGATTTTAAAGCTTCAGGATCTCGTCAAGGAGGATAAACTGCAGCTCCGGATCGTGCTTAATTTCAACGATGCGCCGGCAGATTCGCCGCTGGGGAGATTTATCGTCAATAAATTCAAGGATATCGTGCGGCTGGTCAGGGGCCCTCACACGGACGCGGATAAGCAAAAACAAGGTTTAACCCCCGAAGCCAAAGAGGCGTTTCTGACGCATGAAAAGATGAATGCCTCCTTTATCCTCATCGATGAGGATGAGCCCGAGTCGCTGCTGCTGACCGGCTCGCACGACGCGGTTGAAAGCGGACGATTCCAGTATTTCCAGGCCCTGACCGACCGCGTGTTTGTGGAAACCTACCGTGCCTTCTTTAAACACATCTACCAGAATATCGGCATGGTTCCTTTTCTCAAGATTAATCTCACCCGCCCCTCCGATTACCGCCACTGGAAAGAGACGATCGATCCCCCGCAGGGTTGATTCCTCGGCCAACTTTGCTAAAATGATGCCGTGGCCGAGAATATGCCCGTCATCGCGTCCGGCGTCAACCGGAGAAAACCCGAATTTTTGCGCAACAGCCGTCACCACCGCGCCCTCGTCGCGGACCTGAGGAAAAAACTGGCATTGGTGAAGAAAGGCGGCCCGCCGCACGCCGTCCAACTGCATCGCAAACGCGACAAAATGACCGCCCGGGAGCGCGTCCGCAAGCTCGTGGACCCCGGGAGCGAGTTTTTGGAGCTTTCGCCCTTGGCCGCCTGGGGCCAATACGACGGCGAAGTGCCCGGCGCCGGTCTGGTGACCGGCATAGGCCGGGTGGCGGGGCGAGAGTGCGTCATCGTCGCCAACGACGCCACGGTCAAGGGAGGCTGCTATTATCCGGAGACGATCAAGAAGCACCTGCGCGCCCAAGAGATCGCTCTCGAAAACAAGCTTCCGGCTCTCTACTTGGTGGATTCAGGCGGCGTTTTCCTTCCCCGCCAATACCAGGTTTTTCCAGACAAAGACCACTTCGGGCGGATTTTTTATAATCAGGCGGTGATGTCTGCCGCGTCAATCCCGCAAATCGCCGTGGTGATGGGCATGTGCACGGCCGGCGGCGCCTATGTTCCCGCCATGGCCGATGAGAGCGTCATCGTTCGCGGAGGCGGGACCATTTATCTGGCCGGACCGCCGTTGGTGAGGGCCGCCATCGGGGAGGACTCAAACCCAGAAGAGCTCGGCGGGGGGGATATGCACAGCAAAATCTCCGGGGTCACGGACCACCTGGCCGATTCTGACGCCCATGCCTTGATGATTTGCCGCGCCATCGTCGACAGCCTGCCGCCGCAAGAGCGCCCCGACTTAAAAAATGAGGAGCCGCGCTATCCGGCGACCGATCTTTATGGGATTTTAAATCGCGATCTCCGCCGCCCAACCGACGTCAAGGAAATCATCGCCCGGCTGGTCGACGCCTCGCGCTTCTTGGAATTTAAGGCCAATTATGGCCAGACTCTGGTTTGCGGTTTCGCTAAAATCATGGGACGCCGGGTGGGCCTCATCGCCAATCAGGGGATTTTGTTTTCCGAGTCGGCTCTGAAGGGAGCCCATTTCGTGGAGCTTTGCGGCCAAAGGGGACTTCCTATCATATTCCTTCAAAACATCACCGGGTTTATGGTCGGCAAAAACGTCGAGCAGGGCGGGATCGTCAAGCACGGCGCCAAGCTAGTCCAAGCGGTGTCGACGGTGAACACGCCCAAGCTCACGCTGATCATCGGAGCGTCCAACGGCGCCGGCAACTATGCCATGTGCGGCAGGGCCTACGGCCCGAGGTTTTTGTTCACTTGGCCCGGAGCCAGAGTCTCGGTCATGGGAGCGGATCAGGCCGCGAGCGTCATGGTCACCATCAAGAGGCAGCAGCTTCAACGCGACGGAAGGGACTTAAGCCATGAGGAGGCGCAAAAGATCTCCGCGCCGGTGCGCGAGCAATATGAGCGCGAGGGGAGTCCCTACTTTGGAACCTCGAGGTTGTGGGATGACGGCATTTTAGATCCGGTCGACACTCGAGGAGTCCTGGGCCGTTGCCTCGCGGTCTCAGCCAACGGCGGGCCGCAGGCGGCCCGATATCCCGTTTTTAGGATGTGATGCGTGAGCGCAGCCCTTAAAGTCCAGCGCACGGGCGCAGTGGCGCGAGTGACTCTCAACCGTCCGCAAGCGCGAAACGCTTTGGATGAGGGGCTCCTGAGCGAGCTCACCGCCGCTTTCCGCGCCTTGGGCAATGACAAGAGCCTTCGCGCTGCCGTTTTATCCGGCGCGGGACAGGATTTTTGCGCCGGCGCGGATATCGGCTGGATGCGGCGCGCGGCCGACTACGGAAAGACCGAAAGCAGACAAGACGCCCGGCGTTTGATCGACATGTGCCGCGCGTTGGACGAGGCTCCTTGCGCCGTCATCGCCCGGGTTCAAGGCAATTGCTTCGGAGGGGGGTTGGGTCTGATCGCGGCGTGCGACGCGGTGGTGGCGGAGGAAGCGGCCTGTTTCCGCTTTTCGGAGGCGCGGCTGGGTCTTATCCCGGCGGTGGTATCGACCTTCGTGCTTCCCAAAATAGGCGCGGGCCGGGCCCGCTATCTTTATTTGACGGCGGATTTATTTCGCGCGCCGGCGGCCAAGGAGATCGGCTTGGTCCACCTGACGGCCCCCGCCGACGCCCTGGACAGCGAGGTGGAGAGACTCGTGAAGGGGGTCCTGCGCAACGGCCCCCAAGCGGTCTGCGGCGCAAAGGCCTATCTCCGCAAGCTTGATAAATTTTCCCGCAGCAAGCGCCTGGCCTATTCCGAACAGGTTTTGGCCCGCGTCCGCTCGACGCCGGAGGCCAAAGAGGGCTTGAGCGCATTCCTGGAGAAACGCAGCCCCAAATGGGTGGAAGAAGTTTGATCCGGTTGGTGGAGGTCGGACCCAGGGACGGCCTTCAAAACGAGAAACAATTCGTTCCCACCGCCGCAAAAATCGCCTTTATCAACGAGCTTTCCGCATCGGGGGTCCGGGAGATAGAAGCGGGCGCTTTTGTGTCCCAGAAGGCCGTTCCCCAGCTTTCGGATTCCGGTGAAGTTTTTAAGAAAATCCGGCGGCGCAAAGGCGTGACTTACGCGGCGCTGGTGCCTAACGAGCAGGGCCTCGATCGGGCGTTTGCCGCGCGAGCGGAAAAAATAGCCGTCTTTACCGCCGCCTCGGAGAGCTTCAACCGCAACAACATCAACGCCACCATCGCCGAGTCCCTGGAACGATTCAAGCCCGTGATCCGGCGCGCGAAAAGTGAAAAGTTGCCGGTCCGGGGTTATGTCTCGACGGCGCTCTATTGTCCGTATGAAGGGCCGGTTTCGCCCAAGAAGGTCGTGGCGGTGGCGGCGAGTCTTTTGGACTTGGGGGTGGACGAGGTTTCCATCGGAGACACCATCGGCAAGGCCGCTCCCCGAGACGTGCGCCGGCTTTTGGATGCGGTCTTAAGAACCGTCCCCGCCCAAAAAATATTCCTCCACTTTCACGACACTTTCGGCATGGCGATCGCCAACGCCTTGACCGCTTGGGGCGAATACGGGATCACCGGCTTCGACGCTTCCGCAGGCGGATTGGGGGGCTGTCCTTACGCACCCGGAGCCTCCGGCAACGTCGCGACTGAAAATCTTCTCTACGCGCTTAAGGCCTCGGGCGCCCGGGCGCCGGCCGGGCCCGAGCCTTTTTATCGCGCCGCGCAAAAAGTAATCGCGCTTCTGGGCCGTGCGCCGGTCCCAAAGCCTTTTTAAATTCCAGGGGTCAAAAGGTTGCCGGAAAATCCGCCGGATGCGGGGGTTCCGGCGGCTCGACGCTCATGGAAACGACGGCGGTGATTGATGCGCCCAATCCAAACAGAAGGGCGGTAAACCAAATGAATTTGCCGGCGACCGGAATCAAGGCCAAGGCGTTAATAACCAAAGCGCCCAGCAGGCAGGCGAGCCAGGCCTTTTGCGCGTGAAGGTATTTGCGTCCGACCCAATTGCACACGCCCAAATAACCCCACAGCGTCAGAAAGCTCATGCTGATGACCAGCGGCGGGATGAGCGGGATTCCAAGAAGGGAAACCAGGAGCGCGATGGAGACCAATCCCGCGAGCGGCCACGCGGCCACGCCCAGGAGAAAACTTTTTCCAGGTGAGGTTTGAAGAGCGTCGGAGGTCTTATTGAGGAGCGAAGCGAAGAGAAAACCCGCCAGCGCGGCCAGAAAAAGCCAGCCGGCCGCGGCCAGAATTTTTATCCAGAAAAACATCCACGCCAGCATGGCCCATAGTCCCATCATGGCTGTTGTGCCTCCTCCCATCGCAGGGGCGTTGACCGTGCTTCCGCGAACGACGGCGTCCGGGTCCTGCTCCACGTGGCCGCCAAGAGTATAGAGCTCTCCTCCGATCCACGCTTGGGGTCCTAAAATCAGCTCGGAGCCGATGGCGTTGAGGTCGCCGTCAACGGCGCTGTTGACGTAGGCTTTGCCGCCGATTACGTTGACGCTTCCCTGGATCCGCCCCTCGACGCTAACCTCCGAGCCTATGCCCGTGATATCGCCGCTGACGGTCGCGCCCGGAGGAATGCTTATGTCTTGGCCGAAACGAAGGATGCCGCCCCAAGTTCGGGACGAGGCCGCGCCCATGTCGATAATTTTCGGCGGTTGCGCGGCGGACGCGAGCGCGCTGGACGCGGCCAATATGCCGGCAAGAAGAAGCGTCTTTAGGTTCATAGAGAAATCTTGAGTCCGCAGGGATTCGAACCCTGGACCCCATCCTTAAAAGGGATGTGCTCTACCAGCTGAGCTACGGACTCGATTATAGCACCTTACGAGTTCTGTCTCTGCTTCATCGTACGGCAGGGGCGGACTCGATTGCGCTTATTATACAACAATAATTTAAGGGCGTTCTGAAAGGGTAATTTGCGGCTGGTGCCGCCCCGGTCTCAGCGCCGGCGGGGCGTTTGGGCTACCTGCGGCAAGTCGGCTCAAATGAGGCGGCCTCTGGAGCATCTCTTAAACAGGGCGGCCACGCGGCTTTTCACTTTTTCAGGCTCAAAGGGTTTGATCATATAGTCATCGGCGCCCTGTTTGAGTCCGGCTTCCAGGCTGGCGGGGGTATCTTTCGCCGTCAGCATCAGTATGGGGATATGCGCGACTTCCGGGTCCGAACGCACCTGGCGGCAGACCTCTATTCCGTCGATTCCAGGCAGCATGACGTCCAAAAGAATCATATCGGGACTCTTTTGTTGGATGCAGCTCACCGCTTTGAGGCCATCATCGGCGACCAATACCCGGTAACCCGCATTTTCCAGAATGAATTTCAAAAGTTCCCGGATTCCAAGTTCGTCTTCAACGACTAAAATGGTTTTCTTGTCCGTTTCCATCGATCCCTCCCCAGCCCTCTCGGGGAACCGCACACCACGGCGGCCGCTCCACGGCTTCTACGCCTATGTTATCAAAAACGGATGGCCGGTTCTATTTGGGTGACAGTTCGCCCCGCAAAAGTTCTCGCGGAAAAAAATGTTGCAAATCAGCTCAAAACCTGTTAGAAAGTATGCATGCCGTTGAAACTGATTCAGCCTCCGGCGCCCCTTAAGTGGGTTTTGTCGGCCTTTTTGCTCGCGGGTTTGTGCTTTCTTTTGGCGCGCGTGCCCGCCATAAGATCAGCCTACGCGACCGTCAAAGGGAAAATCGAATTCAAGATCGCGCTGCGAAGCGCTCAACGGGGAGATGCCGAATCACAATTGAATGTGGGGAAAATGTTGGAGGATGGAGTGAATGTCCCCAAAGATTTGAATCAGGCCGTCGTGTGGTACCGGAAGGCGGCGGAACAAGGCAACTTTAAGGCGCAGGTGCAGCTCGGCCTCCTCTTCTTCAATCAGAATCAATTTGATGAGGCGTCCAGGTGGATTTCCGAGGCCGCCCAAAAGGGCGACGTGGAAAGCCAGTATCTCCTCGCCGGCTTATACGACAAGGGCCTGGGGGTCGAACAGAGCTACGCCAAGTCCGCGCAGTGGCTGCGCCAGGCGGCGGATAAAGGGCACCGGGAATCGCAGCACGCCCTGGGGGTGCTTTTCCTGGACGGCAGAGGCATGCCCCGGAATTATCCTGAGGCCGCGAAATGGTTCCATGCATCGGCCGCGAAAGGCCATGTGGGATCGCAGTATAATTTGGCGCTGTTTTACGAGCGCGGCTTGGGCGTTAAGCGAGACCCCGCGGAGGCGGCAAAATGGTTCGAAAAGGCGGCGGACCAGGGAGACGCCGACTCTCAGTTCCAGATAGCCCTTAAATTTGACAAAGGCGATGGAGTCGCCCAGAGCTATGAGCAAAGCGCAAAGTGGTATGAAAAAGCGGCGCAACAGGGATTTAACCAGGCGCAATATAATTTGGGCAACCGCTATTTCCGAGGGCAGGGCGTGGAGCAGGATTTTACGCAGGCCGCGCAATGGTATCAGCAGGCCGCCGAGCAGGGACTTCCCCGGGCCCAGTACGAGCTTGCGCTGATGTACGGCAAAGGCCAGGGAGTGCCGCGCAACCTGGTGGAGGCCTACAAGTGGCTGGTCCTGGCCCAAATGCAGGGGCATGAAGAGGCCGACGCCGCAGTCAATAAAATCGGTCCGGCAATGCCGGCCGATAAGCTCGCCGAAGCCGAAAAGCAAGCTCTGCAATTCTTGAAGAAAGCCGCAGGCCGTTCCGACGTGAAATAGCATAAAAAAGGATTGCGCTTTAAATTGGGGGTAGCTCCATGCGGGGAACGCTTTGCCGCTGGAAATCTCCCCGGCGGATGGACTCCGCGGCGCCAAGCAGGCGGGCCGCGAAAGGCCGCAGATTCGCGCCGCAAAGATTTCCGCTTGTCTGAAGTTTTTTGGATGCGTTGAGCAACAGTTCCGTGCAACCCTTGGAAGAATTTAGCTCCAGTTTATGGAAGCCCGCCGCGGCTTGAATGAGTCCTTGGAGCGCAATCTTGACGGAGCCTTGTTCGCTCTTCCACGCTTTCTCCAGGTATTCATGGCAGTCGAAAAAAAGGCCTTGATTAAATAGATGTTGGGCTATCCTGACATCCCGCAGAAGTGGCGCCTCGGGGCTCTTTGCCGCGACGCATTGCGGCAGGACCTTTTGAAATCGGGGCAGCCGGTCTTCAAGATAACCAAGATCGTCGCTGGACGGTAAAGACAAAATGACGGGGAACCCGGAGCGGGTCAAAATATTTCCGGACGCCAAAAGAGCGTCAAGGGAATTCCGGTTGAGCCGATGGTTTTTTTGCCCGTACCGCAGCAGTTGTGACAGCGGCGCGCGCGGCTCCCGCCGCCGGCGGCACAGCCTCAGGAACAACGCCAGCCAATCGAAGCTCCGCGCGCGCTCCGCGTCCGCCAAGGCGGATTGAAACAAAGCGAAAAGCTCATTTCTCAAGCGGAGGGGAAGCATTGGAGAATTTGCGGCGGTCCGGCGGGCGTCTGGACAAAAGAAGCGGCACTTCGGTGTTTAAAGACTTTGTGGCGATTATCGAGTCAATTCGATGGAAGAAAAATTTTGGGCAGGGGGGGACTTGAACCCCCAAGGTCTTTCGACCATACGGTCCTGAGCCGTACGCGTCTGCCAGTTCCGCCA
>JACQRQ010000126.1 GCA_016206405.1 Elusimicrobiota bacterium
ACCCAGGCCCTTGATCCTCCAATACAATAGCGTTTTTATCTCCGCCAGGGCCTGCCGCCGATGAGGCCCATCTGCCTGCGGCCGGCCCGCGGACTTCGCCGCTGTTCCTCCTCGGCAGATACAACCCATCGGCGTCACCCGTCGGAAACACTCAACGCTATCTTTCTGGCGGATGGCTTCTGGATTCAATAAAGCAGCTCGCGTTCCAAAGAGGAATCTCCCCCGAAGGGGATAAAATGAAAAGCGCTCACTTTTCACCCGCGAGGCTACCGGCGCGATGGGGCGCAATCTATGAAGAGAGAAATTGCAGAGGGGGTGGCCGGGGTTTTCCGGAGAAAACCCTCCCGGAAGACCGCGCCGACATGCAGCGAGTCTGAGGGAGGGAAGGGCGCTTTCGGAGGCGACCCTGTTTTTCGGAGGAAATCCCCGGACAGGCCCCCAGTCAAATAATTTCCTTGGATTTTGGAGTGCGCCCGGAAATAGTGCGGAGTCCTGACTCATGACAACACTTGGCGCAGGATTTGGGCAGGCTCCGACCCCGGTCGCGGGCTAATTTTCAGATTTTAAGCTGGCGACGAGAAAATCCCGATTGAGCCGGGCGATATTGCTCAGGCGGATTTCTTTGGGGCAGGCGGCTTCGCACTCGGCCTCGTTGGAGCAATTGCCGAAGCCCTCCGCGTCCATCGCGCGCACCATGGCCAAAGCGCGGCGGTCGCGCTCCGGCCGGCCTTGGGGCAACAGCCCCAGGTGGGAGACTTTGGCGGCCACAAACAGCATGGCCGAGGCGTTGGGGCAAGCGGCGACGCAGGCGCCGCAGCCGATGCAGGCCGCGGCGTCCATCGCCGACTCGGCGGCTGCCTGGGGCACCAGAATGCAGTTGGCTTCCGGGGCGCTTCCGGTGTTGATGGAGACGTAGCCGCCGGCCTGGATGATGCGGTCCAGGGCCGAGCGGTCGGTCACCAAATCTTTGATCACGGGAAAAGCCTTGGCCCGCCACGGCTCGACGGTGATGTGCTCGCCGTCCTCAAAGCGCCGCATAAACAACTGGCAGGTGGCGATGCCGCGCTCCGGGCCGTGCGCGCGGCCGTTGACGACCAGGCTGCACATGCCGCAGATGCCTTCGCGGCAGTCGCTGTCGAAGGCGATGGGGTCCTCCCCGCTTTTGATCAGGTCTTGATTGACGAGGTCGAGCATTTCCAGAAAAGACATATCCGGCGAGATTCCCTTGGCTTCATAGGCCGCCAGCTTGCCTTGCGACCGGGAGTTCTTCTGGCGCCAAACGTGCAGGGTTAAATTCACTTATAACTCCTTTGACTCGGCGCGACGAATTCAAAATTGAGCGGCTCGCGATGAAACGCCGGTTCGCGGCCCGCGCCGGCGTATTCCCACGCCGCGACGTGCGAGAAGTTGGCGTCGTCGCGCCGGGCTTCGCCGTCCTCGGTCTGGTATTCCTCGCGGAAATGGCAGCCGCAGGACTCTTCCCGTTTTAAAGCGTCGAGCACGATGAGCTCGGCGAATTCCAGAAAATCGGCCACGCGGCCGGCCTTTTCCAAGGACTGGTTGAGATTCTCTCCTCCGGCCGCGACCTTGAGGTTCTTGCCGAACTCCTCCCGTATTTCCGGAATTTTGGCCAAGGCTTTTCGAAGATTCGGCGCGTTCCGGGACATGCCGCAATTGTCCCAAAGGAGCCCGCCCAGTTCCCGGTGGAAATCCGTCGCGGTTTTTTGGCCGTCGGAGGCGAGCAAAGTTGAAATTCTTTCCGCCGCGGTCTTTTCGGCCTCCACGAAAGCGGCGTGCGTCAGCGGGGGCGGCTTGGGCGCGCCGGCCAAGTACGCTCCCAGAGTGGAGGGGAGGATGAAATAGCCGTCGGCCAAGCCCTGCATCAGGGCGCTGGCGCCCAAGCGGTTGGCGCCGTGGTCCGAAAAGTTCGCCTCGCCAATGCAGAAAAGCCCCGGCAAAGTGGTCATCAGGTTGTAGTCCACCCAAAGCCCGCCCATGGCGTAATGCACGGCCGGGTAGATGCGCATCGGAACGCGGTAGGGGTCCTCGCCGGTGATGTGCTGGTACATGTCGAAGAGGTTGCCGTATTTGGCGCGGATGGTCCCGGTCCCGGCCCGGCCGATGGCGTCGCGGAAGTCAAGATAGACGGCCAGGCCCGTGGGGCCGACGCCCTGGCCCGCGTCCGCGACGGCCTTGGCGTTGCGGGAGGCGACGTCGCGCGGGACCAGGTTGCCGAAGCTCGGATATTTCCGCTCCAGGTAGTAGTCGCGCTCCTCGTCCGGTATCTGTTCCGGAGAGCGCAAGTCCCCGTTTTTCTTGGGCACCCAGACGCGGCCGTCGTTGCGCAGGCTCTCGCTCATGAGGGTCAGCTTGGATTGGTGGTCCCCCGAAACGGGAATGCAGGTCGGATGAATTTGCGTGAAGCAGGGATTGGCGAAGAACGCGCCTTTTTTATGCGCGCGCCAGGCCGCGGTGACGTTGGAGCCGACGGCGTTGGTGGATAAATAGAAGGCGTTGGCGTAGCCCCCCGTGGCGAGCACGACGGCGTGGGCGGAGTAAGACTCCAGTTTGCCCGTGACCAGGTTGCGGCACACGATGCCGCAGGCCCGGCCGTCGG